>NZ_LWRX01000096.1:0-6269 GCF_001683835.1 Ralstonia sp. RL
CCCAGCCGCCGATTGTCGTGACCATCAAGGGCGACGGCACAATCCTTGCTCGCATCAAGACGGGTTCGGGTGCGACGGAGCAGAAGCTTGCCAACAACAATGAACTGCGCGCTTTCGTGAAGCAGCGCACCGATGAAAACCCCGACCAGCCGGTCGTGATTGCCGCCGACAAGTCGGTCCAGTACGACCGTGTGCTGACCGTGATGAGCGTGCTCAAGGGTGACGGTGTCAAGCGCGTCGGCCTGATGGTGAAGTCGTCATGACCATGTTGTTGATGAACCGAGGCGAGGCAACCTGAACGTCATGGCCACGACGTCGTTGCACCGTTACGAGCCAGTTCGCGAGCGTGGCACGCTGCGCGCGTTCGGGCTGGCGGTCCTGACACACATCCTGCTGCTGATCTTTTTGTACTTTGGCGTGCAGTGGCAGAGCAGCACACCGCGCGGCGAAGAAGCCGAGTTGTGGGACGAGGCCGCCGTCCAGCAGGCCGTGCAGCAGCCGGTGCCTGTGCCCGAGACCAAGCCGGAGCCGGTGGTCAAGGCGCCGCCCGCCAAGGTGGAAGAAGACGCCGACATCGCGCTGGAACAGCAAAAGCGCAAGCGCGAGCAGGAAGCCGCGGCGGCGCGCCAGGCCGAGCTTGCGCGTCGCGCTGCGGAAGAGCGCGCCGAAGCCCAGCGCCTGGCGCGCTTGAAGGAAGAGCAGCAAGCGCGTCAAGCTGAACAGCACCGCAAGGCGCTGGCCGAACAGCAGGCCAAGGAAAAGGCCGCGGCCGAGGCGCAGGCGCTGAAGAAAGCCCAGCTGCAGGCCCAGGCGGAAGCGAAAGCCAAGGCCGAAGCCGAGGCCAAGCAGAAGGAACTGAAGGCCAAGGCAGCTGCAGAGGCCAAAGCCAAGGCAGAGGCCGAGCGTAAGGCCAGCGAGGCGCGCGCCAACGCTCAGCGTCAGGCGCAGCTCGATCGCCTGCGGGCGATGGCTGGCGCGGGCGCGACGGGCTCCGTCGCCGGTTCGGGCGGCGGCGTCGGCAACGCCATGGGCACGGGCGGTACGGCATCGGCCGGTTATGCCGAGCGCGTACGGGCCAAGGTCAAGCCGAACATCGTGTTCGACCCGTCGGCGATCAGCGGCAACCCGTCGGCCGTGGTGGCGGTGCAGATGGCGCCTGACGGCTCGATTCTGTCCAAGCGCCTGACGAAGTCCAGCGGCAACGGCGCTTATGACGAAGCCGTGCTGCGTGCGGTGGACCGTTCCGACCCGCTGCCGCGCGATACCAACGGCAAAGCACCGTCGAGCGTCATCCTGACGTTCCGGCCCAAGGAATAACGCGCCAGCGTCGCGCGGGCGGCGCCGGCATACGGTCCGATTGCAGATTCGATAGTAGGGACGATGAACATGATGCGAAAGATGTGGATTCCGATGTTCCGACGCGCCGCGCAGGCATTGCTGCTGAGCGCGGCGTGTGCCGGCGTCGCCCATGCCCAGCTGAACGTGGAGATTTCCGGTGTGGGTGCCAGCCAGTACCCGATCGCCATCGCCAACTTCCAGGGTGAGTCGCAGGCGCCGCAGAACCTTTCTGCGATCGTGCGGGCCGACCTCGTGCGCAGCGGCCGCTTCTCGAACGTGGACGTGGCCGGTGCCGTGGTGCCGGACAGCCCCGCGCCTGACCTCGGAGCGTGGAAGACCCGTGGCGCCGCCGCCTTCGTGGGCGGCACCGTCACCCGCAATGGCGATCGCTACGAGATCCGCTTCCGCCTCTACGACACGGCCAAGGGCGAAAGCCTGGGCGGCCTCGCGCTGACGCGCCGTCCAGATCAGCTGCGCCTGGCGGCGCACGAGATTGCCGACTACATCTATCAGAAGCTGATCGGCGAGCGCGGCGTGTTTGCGACGCGCCTGTCGTACGTGTCGAAGGTCGGCCGCCGCTTCCAGCTGCAGATTTCCGACTCGGATGGCGCCAACCCGCAGGTGGCGCTTACGAGCAACGAGCCGATCATCTCGCCGTCGTGGTCGCCGGATGGTACGAAGGTCGCGTATGTCTCGTTCGAGAGCAAGAAGCCGGTGGTGTACGTGCATGACCTGGTGGCAGGCCGCCGCACGGTCATCTCGAACCAGAAGGGCAACAACTCGGCGCCGGCGTGGTCGCCGGATGGCCGGCATGTGGCGGTGTCGCTGTCGCGCGACGGCAATACGCAGATCTACGTGGTCAACGCCGATGGCTCCGGCCTGCGTCGCCTGACCCGCAGCACCGCAATCGACACCGAGCCGTCGTATTCGCCGGATGGCCGTTACATCTACTTCACCAGCGATCGCGGCGGCGCACCGCAGATCTATCGCATGTCGGCCGACGGCGAAGAGGCCGGTGGCGCGCAACGCGTGACGTTCAAGGGCAACTACAACACGAGCCCCCGCGTGTCGCCGGACGGCAAGCTGCTGGCGTACATTTCGCGTGTGGGCGGGGCGTTCCGGCTGTATGTGCAGGATCTGACCAACGGCGATGTCACTGCGCTGACCGACACCTCGCACGACGAATCGCCGAGCTTTGCCGCCAACGGCAAGTTCATCCTGTATGCCACGCGCGTGGGCGGCAAGGCGGTGCTGGCTGCGGTGTCGACCGATGGCCGTACGCGTCAGGTTCTTTCGCTCCAGGCCGGCGAGGTTCGTGAGCCGGCGTGGGGTCCTTTCATGCAATAACGAAGCAGTTCCCTCTAGGAGAAATCGGACATGTCGAAGTCCCAAACCATGATCAAAGTTGCAGCCATTGCCGCGCTGCTGGCCCTGGGCGCTTGCAGCTCGGGCGTGAAGCTCGATGACACCGCCAAGAACGGTACGGGTGGTGCTGGTACGGGCGCCGACGCCCGCACCGTGACGCCGGTGGACGTCGGCCGCGACGAACTGACCGACCCGAACAGCCCCCTGGCCAAGCGCAGCATCTACTTCGATTTCGACAGCTACTCGGTCAAGCCCGAATACCAGGGCCTGCTGGGCCAGCATGCGCGCTACCTGCAGTCGCACAACCAGCGCAAGGTCCTGATCCAGGGCAACACCGACGAGCGCGGCACCAGCGAGTACAACCTGGCGCTGGGACAGAAGCGTGCCGAGGCCGTGCGCCGCGCGCTGTCGTCGATGGGCGTGCCTGACAGCCAGATGGAAGCGGTGAGCCTGGGCAAGGAGAAGCCGCAGGCCACGGGCCACGATGAAGAATCGTGGGCGCAAAACCGCCGCGCCGACATCGTTTACTGATCCGCGCGGTCTGATGTGCAACGCGCCGGCCGCGAGGTTGCGGCCGGCGTTCTTACGTTGAAATCCCATGACTACGATGATGAAACAGTGCGCCGGACGGATCGCCAACCGGGCCGTGCGTCGGGCCATTCTCGCGGCGGCGCTTGTCGCAGGCGGTGCCCTGACCATGGCCGGCCCGGCGGCAGCGGGGGTGTTTGACGACGATGAGGCGCGCCGTGCCATCATCGACATGCGTGAGAAGTTCAACAACTTCCAGTCCACGGCGGCGCAGCGCATCGACCAGAACAGCCGCAACCTCATCGATGCGCAAAACCAGATCGAGACGCTCAAGTCGGAAGTCGCACGCCTGCGCGGGCAGAACGAGGTGTTGCAGAACGCCGTCGACACGCTGACCAAGCAGCAGAAGGATTATTACGCCGATCTCGACGCGCGCCTGAAGAAGTTCGAGCCGCAGCAAGCCACGGTGGACGGCCGTGAAGGCACGGTGCAGCCGGGCGAGAAGGACGAGTACGACGCCGCGCTGAAGACGTTCCAGTCGGGCAACTTCAAGGGCGCGGGCAACCAGTTCTCGGCGTTCGTGAAGAAGTATCCGCAGAGCCCGTATCTGCCGCTGGCGCAGTTCTGGCTCGGCAACGCGCTCTATGCGCAGCGCGACTACAAGGGCTCCAGCTACGTGCTGGAGAACATGGTGCGCACGAATCCGCAGCACCCGAAGGCGCCCGAAGCGCTGCTGCAGGTCGCTACCAACCAGGGCGAGTCGGGCCAGAAGGCTGCGGCGCGCAAGACGCTGGAAGCCGTGATCGCCCAATACCCGGGCACCGAGCAAGCCAAGACCGCGCAAAGCCGCCTGAAGACGATGCATTGACGCGCGCGGTCACTGCCGACTGCCGATATGCCGCCCGCTCGGGATCGCCCCGGCGGGCGTTTTTCATTGCGGGGTGCAAATGCCCGGCATGTGCGGGCCCGAGCGCGGCCAGGATGGCAGCGCGCTAAAATGCGGGCCTTCCCTGACTTGCTTGACAAGGCTTCGCCATGAAAAAACGCGCCATCGTCCTGCTCTCGGGCGGGCTGGACTCCGCCACCGTGCTCGCCATGGCCAACGCCGACGGCTTCGAGACCTACGCGCTGTCGATGCGCTACGGCCAGCGCCACTCCTCCGAACTCGAAGCGGCCAAGAAGGTGGCGGCCGCGCTCGGCGCCGTGCGCCATGAAATCGTCGACCTGGACCTGCGCAAGTTCGGCGGCTCCGCGCTGACGGACGACAAGCTCGACGTGCCGACCGACGGGGCGCAATCGGGCATCCCGATCACGTATGTGCCGGCACGCAACACGATCATGCTGTCGCTGGCGCTCGGCTGGGCCGAGGCGGTGGGCGCGCGCGACCTGTTCTTCGGCGCCAACGCGGTCGACTACTCCGGCTATCCGGACTGCCGGCCCGAATACGTGGCTGCCTACGAGACGCTGGCCAACCTGGCCACCAAGGCTGGCGTGGAAGGCGAACGCATTCGCGTCAACGCGCCGATCATCGCCATGACGAAGGCGGAGATCATCCAGGCCGGCACGCGCCTCGGTGTGGACTACAGCCTGACCGTGTCGTGCTACCAGGCCGACGACACGGGCCGGGCGTGCGGCGTGTGCGATTCATGCCGCATCCGAAAGGCCGGCTTCGAAGCCGCCGGCGTGCCGGACCCGACCCGCTACGTGTGATGCGCCATGCCTGATATCGATCTCAATGCGCTGTCCCACACTGTGCTGTGGGGCACGTTTGCGCTCGCGTTCGTCTTTGGCGCGATCCTGCAGCGCACGCACTTCTGCACGATGGGGGCGGTGTCCGACGTCGTCAACATCGGTGACTGGACCCGCCTGCGCATGTGGGCACTGGCCATCGGCGTCGCCATGATCGGCACGGGCGTGCTGAGCTGGCTCGGCCTCATCGATACGAGCAAAACGATCTACACGGCGAGCAAGTTGCTGTGGCTGTCGTCGCTGGTGGGCGGGCTGCTGTTCGGGTTCGGGATGGTGCTGGGCTCCGGTTGCGGCAGCAAGACGCTGGTGCGCATCGGCGGCGGCAATCTCAAGTCGGTGGTGGTGTTTGTCTTTCTCGGGCTGTCGGCCTATATGACGCTCAAGGGCGTGTTTGGCGTGGTGCGCGTGGCCACCGTCGACAGCGTTGCCGTTGCGCTGCCCACGTCGCAGGATCTGCCGAGCGTCCTGGGTCATGCGTTCTCGGCGGATGCGCGCACGTTGCGGCTTGTGCTGGCACTGCTCATCGGCGGGGCGCTGTCGCTGTGGGCGCTGGCCGCACGGGATTTCCGTACCGGCGACAACCTGCTCGGCGGCATCGGCGTCGGGCTCGTCATCGTTGGCATGTGGTACGTGTCAGGGCACCTCGGGTATGTGCAGGAAGATCCGAACACGCTGCAGGAGGCCTTCGTCGCGACCAACAGCGGCCGCATGGAAGCGTTGAGCTTCGTGGCGCCCGTGTCGTACACGCTCGAATGGCTGATGTTCTTCAGCGATACGTCGAAGGTCCTGACAGTCGGCATCGTCGGTGTGCTCGGCGTGATCGCGGGCTCGGCCGTGGTGGCGCTGGTCACGCGCACGTTCCGCTGGGAAGGCTTTGCCAACGCAGAGGACACCGGCAACCACATCGTCGGCGGCATCCTGATGGGCAGCGGCGGCGTGACGGCGCTTGGGTGCACGATCGGACAGGGCCTGTCGGGTGTGTCGACGCTGGCCATCGGCTCGTTCATCGCGCTGGCGGGCATTCTGGCTGGCGCCGTGCTGGCGTTCCGCTATCAGATCTGGCGGCTCGAACGCCTGGTCTGACCTGAGGGTGCGTTGACAGCACCGCGGGTATCTCCCTATAATCGCGGTCTTTGGGTCGTTAGCTCAGTCGGTAGAGCAGCGGACTTTTAATCCGTTGGTCGCGTGTTCGAGTCACGCACGACCCACCAAAATTCAAAAGGGCTGGCAGGCGACTGTCGGCCCTTTTTGTTTGTCCGCGCTCTGCGGCGGGTGAGGGGGCGGCGCGG
>NZ_LWRX01000219.1:0-408 GCF_001683835.1 Ralstonia sp. RL
TGCGGAACACGCCATCGGCGGGCTGCGCGCCGCCAGCGCGGGGCTGAACATCGCTCGCGCCACGGCGTATGCAGACCACACCGGCAACAGCGCCGTCGTGACCAGCGCTGCGAATCCGAATGACGCATGGAGCGTGCTGGTGGCGCCGCCACCCGGCTGGGTCAAGCGCGATCCGCCCAGGCAGTGGCCGCGCGCCGGTGGGCGGACCAATGCGTATCTGCCGTGGTTTGGCAAACCGACGAATGGGCAGTGACCGACATGCGTAAAGCCAAGATGCGAAGGCTGGCTCGCGGGGAACGTTGCAACGCGACGGGGCGCGTTGCGCTCGTGCTAGCGACATGCGTGCTGCTGGCGGCCTGTACTGGAACCTCCATGTCGTCGCAATCCCGATACTTCCGCTTGCCCACC
>NZ_LWRX01000053.1:0-4450 GCF_001683835.1 Ralstonia sp. RL
GCCGCCCGGCTTTTTCAGCTCGACCTTGACCGGCATCGGCGGCAAGGCGGTGCCGTCGGCGCTGCGCGCCAGCAGCGAGACGGTGAATTTTTCGCCGGGCCGATAGATGTCGCGCCCCGACCAGGCGAACAACTTCACATCACGCGGCAGGTGGCCGCCGATATCGAACTCCGCCAGGTCCAAACCCGGCTCCTGCAACGCAATGACGGAAGTTTCCTTGCCTCGCCTTGCAAGCAGCAGGCGCGCGCCGTCCAGCAAGCCCGGCAATACGCCATGGCCGTCGCCGTCGGTCTTGCCGCGCAATAGCGTCTTGCCCGATGAAGACAAGACTTCAAGGTCGACGCCGCCCTGCGCCTTCCCGCTGACCAGGGACGTCGTGAAAACATCGGTCTGCTTCACCTGGCGGCGCACATGCAGGCCGATATCGCTGACGTAAAAATACGTGACCTGATAGTCGCCGTCGAAAAAGCCGGGGCGCCGCATCACCGCCACATAGATGCCCGGCTCCTTGAGCTCGGTAATTTTCTCGACCGGCAAAAAGCTGACCTTGCGGCTGTTCGGCTCCTCGTTGGTGACGAAGCGGTTGCTGTAGACGCTCTCGGCGATCCCCTGCAGCGCATTCAGCTCCCAGCCCGATACCTGGCCCTTGAGCCGATTGCGATTGCGCCAGTAATAATCATTGCCGTCTTCATCGCCTTCCTCGGCTTCGCTATCGTCGGAACTGCCATCGCGGCGGCTCTTTTTCCCCACAACCAGGTCGATAAACTTCGACATTTTTTCCGGCGGCACGCGCAGGAATTCGACATCCACCTCGGGCACGTTCACCGTCACCACCGGCAGGCCGCCGTTCAGCCCGGCCGGCAAGACCGTTCCTTTGCTGGCGAAAAAGTAGGACGGCGCCATCTCGTCGCTCAGCACCTCGCAGCTATGGAGCTGGTCCAGCTTGCGGCCGGAACTCGCCGCCAGCGCCGCGCTGACCTTGACGCGATATTGATGCCCGGCCTTCACGTAAGGGAACAGCAATACATGCGGATTGTCGGAAACGATCCACCCGCCTTTCACGATGTTCTTAGGATTGTCGGTTGCGGATGCGCCGCTCGATTGGGCTGCGGGTCCGGCTTTCGCCGCTTCCGTCCTGGCCTCTCCCAGATCCGCGACTTCGATGAGCTTCTCCAGGTTCTGGTCGCTTTCGACGCTATCGGAAAACACCACCGCCAACGCCGGTTTGTCCTCGTGCAGGCGCGCCAGGCAGCTGTTCACCAGGAATGGCGCATTTGCGGCAGGCAGAACGGAGTCGCCCGCAACGGAGCGGGGCGTGTGTCGCTTTTTCAGCCACCACGCCCCGCTTGCCGCCGCCGCCAGCGCTGCGGCAGCCAATACCAAGGCCACGGCTTTCTTCGTCATTGTTGCCATGCGAGCTCCCAGAAATATTATTTTCAGTAATGTACCTGCCGCTCCGGCGCCGCGCGGCGGTTTTTGATGTTGATTTTTTAATATTGCGGCGGGCACGATGGTAGGTCTGTTTTCAATCCGCACGCCATCCCATAAACATGGGGGGCGGAGAATGCGACGTCATCGTGGAAAAGCCGCAGGAGCCGTATTTCGGAGCGGCGCCGCGATCGGATCGGACACGATCGAATACAATGGGCAGGTCTTCCGCATACCCGGCCATTTTCCCCACTTTCATGCAAGCTGCTCGTGTCACCGCACATTCAACCGGCCAGCCGGTCAGGCTGGCCATCAACGGCTACGGCCGCATCGGACGCTGTTTCCTGCGCGCGCTGCATGCGTCGCCCTACCGGGAGACATTCCGGATCGTCGCGATCAACGAACCGGCGGATACCGCGACGATTTCCTATCTGACGCGCTTCGATTCCACCCACGGCGTCTTTCCCGGAACCGTGGAGGCGGAGGGCGAATGCCTGAAGATCGACGGCCAGCCGATTGCCGTCACCCATGCATTGACGCCCGAGGGCGTGGACTGGAAGGCGCTCGGCGTCGACCTGCTGGTCGAGTGCTCGGGCCGCTATACCCGCCGCGCCGACCTGCAGCGCTTCCTCGATGCCGGCTGCCGCCGCCTGCTGCTGTCCCATCCGGGGCACAGCGCGCAGGATGTCGACCTGACGATCGTCTACGGCATCAACCACCAGGCGATCACCGGCTGCGAGCGCATCGTCTCCAATGCGTCGTGCACGACCAATGCGATCGTTCCCGTGCTCGACCTGCTGGACCGCGAATTCGGCGTCGAGCATGCGCTCATGACCACGCTGCACTCGGTGATGAACGACCAGCCGCTGATCGACGGCTACCATCATGCGGACCTGCGCCTGACGCGCTCGGCCATGCAGTCGATCATCCCGGTCGCCACCGGCCTGGCCAGGGGCGTGGAGCGCCTGCTGCCGCAGCTGAAAGGACGGACCCAGGCCAAGGCGGTGCGCGTGCCGATCCTGAACGTGTCGGCCATCGACCTGGTGGTCGGCCTGCGGCGCGACGCCGGCGCGGAAGCAATCAATGCGCTGTTTGCCGAAGCCGCGCGCTCGGCGCCGGCGGGCCTGTTCGCCTATTCCGGCGAGCCGCACGCCTCGGTGGACTTCAACCACAATCCGCATTCGGCCACCGTCGACGGCAGCCAGACGCGCACCATCGGCCCGCGCATGGCGAACCTGTTCATCTGGTTCGACAATGAATGGGGGTATGCCAACCGGCTGCTGGATGTGGCGGCGTGCTGGAGCAAGCGCTTCGCGCAAAACGGCCCATGATGCCCGGCGCGTACGCGCCGGATATGCCTGGCTCCCGTATCCGTCGCTCCGTGCGGGCGGCTCAGCCGGGCGGTTTTCCCAGCAGCCCGCCAAACGTCTGCGCGTCGACCGGCCTGCTGAAGTAATACCCCTGCGCCGACTGGCAGCCGCTCTCCTGCAGGAACGCGGCCTGCTGCGCCGTCTCCACGCCCTCCGCGACCACCTTCAGGCGCAGGCTCTTCGCCATCGCGATGATGGCGGACACGATCGCCATGTCGTTCGCGTCCTGCCCGATGCCGCGCACGAAGCTCTGGTCGATCTTCAGCGCATTGATCGGAAAACGCTTCAGATAGGACAGGCTCGAATACCCGGTGCCGAAATCGTCGACCGACAGCCGCACGCCCATGTTGCTCAGGCGCGTGAGCGGCGCGAGATTGTCCTCGCTCGGATGCATCAGGATGCTTTCGGTGATCTCCAGGTCGAGCGACGAGGCCGGCAGCCCGAACTCCTGCAGTTGTCGCGCCACATATTCGGCGAAGCCGGACTGCAGCACCTGGCGCGCCGACAGGTTGACGGCGATCGTCATGTCCGCATGGCCGGCGGCGTGCCAGCGCCCGAGCTGTGCGCAGGCCTCGCGCAGCACCCATTCGCCAATCGGCAGGATCAGCCCGGTTTCCTCCGCGATCGGGATGAACTCGGCGGGAGAAATGAAGCCGCGCTCCGGCTGCTGCCAGCGCAGCAATGCCTCGGCCGACACGATGCGGCCGCTGGCGATGTCCAGCTGCGGCTGATAGTGCAGCGCAAACTCGCCGCGCGCCAGCGCCTGGCGCAGCAGGCTCTCCAGGATCAGGCGCCGCTGCGCCGCCGCGTTCAGGCTGGAGGTGAAGAACTGGTAGTTGCCGCGCCCCTTCGCCTTGGCATGGTAGAGCGCGGCGTCGGCGGCGCGCATCAGCACGTCGACGTCGCCGCCGTCGGCCGGGAACAGGCTGATGCCGATGCTGCAGCCGACGTGCAGTTCATGATCGTCGATGGCGAACGGCGCGTTCAACGCGTCCAGCACCTTTTGCGCCACCACTGCGGCGGTGCCGCCGTCGGTCAGCGCCGGCAGCGTGATGATGAATTCGTCGCCGCCCAGGCGCGCCAGGCTGTCGCCCTTGCGCAGGCAGTCCTGCAGGCGCAGCGCCGCCATGCGCAGCACCTGGTCGCCCACCGGATGGCCGAGCGAATCGTTGATGTGCTTGAAGTGATCGAGGTCGATGAACAGCACGGCGACGCTCCTGCTCTGGCGCGCCGCCTGCGCGATCGCCTGGCTGGCGCGATCCTGCAGCAGCGTGCGGTTGGGCAGCCCGGTCAGCATGTCGTGATGCGCCATGAAGCTGATGCGGTCTTCCGCCTGCTTGCGCTCGATGGCGATGCCGGCCATGCGGGTGGCGAAGTCGGCCAGCCGCATTTCGCCCGCAGTCGGCGCGCGCGCCGTGCGGTAGTACATGCCGAAGGCGCCGAGCACCCGCCCCTGCTGCGACAGGATCGGGGTCGACCAGCAGGCGCGCAGGCCGTACTGCTGCGCGAATTCGCGGTAGTCCTCCCACAAGGGATCCTGCATGATGTCGGCGGTGATCACCCGCTCGCGCCGATGCATCGCGGTGCCGCACGAACCCGCCTTCGGTCCGATCGGCGCGCTCCGCAACGCCTCGATATATTCCGCCGGCAGC
>NZ_LWRX01000170.1:0-35460 GCF_001683835.1 Ralstonia sp. RL
CAATTTCCTCGCCTTTTTATCTAATCAATCCGTGCTGGCGGGGCATGCTGCGGGGCTTTGTGCACCACAGCAGGGCGGCACGAGGTGGCAGGCCTTGTCAGAGGCGGGTTTGGTGCGATGCATTAAGAGCGATGCGCGCGTACCACACTTGGTAGAACGATTCCGTGAATTGTTTTGCCGCGCTTAGGGCCTTTTGTTAAATTTGCGCGGCACTTCCGACACGGAAGCAAAGGAAACGGAGGAGCCCAGCCTCATGCACACGGGGTCGGGCGGTCTGAGACAACTCTTTTAATTTCGAGCCCACATGAAAAAGTCTGCCATTCTGGTTGCAGTCGGCGCCCTGTTCGCAGGTTCGGCCTATGCCCAATCGAGCGTGACGCTGTACGGTATTGTTGACGCAACGATCCACTACACCACCAACGCCAATGCCAACGGCAACAGCCTGGTCCGTCTGGACAACGGTGCTGTGTCCAACAGCCGCTGGGGCCTGAAGGGCAATGAAGATCTGGGCGGCGGCAACAAGGCGCTGTTCGTGCTGGAAAGCGGCTTCGATCCGGATACCGGCCGCGCCAACGGCGGTGGTTTGTTCAATCGTCAAGCGTTCGTGGGCCTGTCCAACAAGGACCTGGGCACCATCACCCTGGGCCGCCAGTACAACTTCGGCTTCACGATGGGCGGTAACTTCGATCCGCTGGGCGTGGGCAACTACGACGAGAACTCGTGGATCTACTACGGCGTGACGGGCCTGCGCGTGTCCAACATGCTGAAGTACGAAGGCAAGTGGAGCGGCCTGTACGTTGGCCTCGGCTACGGCTTTGGCGAACAGGCTGGCAGCGCAGCTGACAACCGCTACATGGGCGGCGCGGTTTCGTACGAATTCGGCCCGGCCATGGTTGGCGCGTTCTACCAGCAGCAGCAAGATGCGCCCAACGCCCTGACGGGCAACCAGGGTGGCCACAAGCAGAAGGTCTGGGGTATCGGCGGCAACTACGCCGTTGGCCCGGCCAAGCTGTACGCTGGCTATATCGACAGCAGCGATAACACGGCGTGCGTGAACAGCACGACCACTTGCGCGGGCGACCGCAGCACGTTCGGTCTGAACCTGTACGGCAATGCCGCCGGTGCTGGCCTGACTCCGGGCGCCACCAAGCGCCGTGACCGTATCGGCTTGGTTGGTGTGACGTACCAAGCGACTCCGGCGCTGGCACTGACGGGTGCGTTCTACTACGACAGCATCAAGGACGCGGCGCTGGCCGCAGGTACCGACGGCAAGCGCTACACGGGCGTGCTGCTGGCCGAATACTCGCTGTCCAAGCGCACCCAGCTGTACGGCACGGTCGCTTACGACAAGGTCAAGGACGCTGCTGCTCCGGAACTGCCGGGTGGCACGGCCAATGGCCAGAACGGCAAGACGAACCAAGTGGGTGTGGGCCTGGGTATCCGCCACATCTTCTAATCGACGCTGTCACTCGATTGGGAACGGAAAAGGCGCCTTCGGGCGCCTTTTCTTTTGCCTGCGGCCAAGCGAACTTGCCTGGGCATCGGCCTACAATGTCGCTTCCTTTCTCTTCCCTCTGACACTGCGCCATGACTTCCGCACGTATCGCCCGTCGTCGCCTGATTGCTTTCGCTGCGCTGCTGTGCACCGGCGTGCCGCTGCTTGCCGCATCACCCGTGCAGGCGGAGGACTATCCGGTCAAGCCGATCCGCATCATCGTCGCGTATCCGACCGGCGGTATTTCCGACAACGTGGCGCGTGCGCTGGGCGAGAAGCTGTCTGCGCAGCTGGGCCAGCCGGTGGTGGTGGAGAACCGCGCCGGCGCCGGCGGCAGCATCGGCATGGACGCCGTGGCCAAGGCCGTGCCCGATGGCTACACGCTCGGGTTTTCCTCCGTGAGCCCGCTCACGCTGAACCCGCATTTCGGCAAGCTGCCGTATGACCCGTTCAAGGACATCGCCCCCGTGGCCAACGTCATGTATGCGCCGATGATCCTGCTGGGCACGCCGTCGTTCACGGGCAAGAGCTTTGCCGACATGCTGAGCCAGTCGCGCGCCAAGCCGGGTTCGATCCGCTGGTCGACCTCGGGCCTCGGTACGGTGGGCCATCTGGCGCTGGAGCAGGTCAAGGCGCAGGCGCATGTCGATATCACGCTGATCCCGTACAAGGGCGGCGGCCAGCAGCTGACCGATGCCCTCGGCGGGCAGGTGGAGGTGATGTCGACGAACGTGGGGCCGACGTTGATGCAGCACATCACCAGCGGCAAGCTCCGCCCGCTCGGGGTGGGCGCGCCACACCGGCTCGATGCGCTGCCGAACGTGCCGACCTTTGCCGAACTCGGTTACGCCAAGGCCAACATGGCTTCGACCTTCGGCGTGTTCGCGCCGGCCAAGACGCCTGCCCCGGTCATCGCGCGGCTGAACGCTGAGATCAACAAGGCCCTGGCCGCGCCCGATCTGCGCGAGCGCCTCACGCAGGCCGCCGTGGTGCCCGCCGGCGGCACGCCCGCGCAATTCGCGGCGAGCATCCGCGCGGAGTACGACAGCAACGGCCGCATCGTGCGGGCCGCCGGCATCCAGGCACCGTAGCGCAACGCGCGCACCGCCCATGAAAAACGGACCCCGCGGGGTCCGTTTTGCGTTGGCCGTGGGCCTGGCTCAAGCCTTCTTCGCCCAGGCGCTGCACCAGCCCTTGTTGGCGACGTCCTTGCCGGCAAACAGCGGGCAGCCGCCTTGTGCGGCCGTGCCGCCCTGGTACAAAGCGCAGTTGCCGCAGTGCTGATCCGGCGTGTGCTTCGGATACTTGGCCTTGTCAGCCTTGGTGGTGTCGGCCACATAGCCGAGCGCCTTGGACTGCGGGTCGCTCTCGGCAACCAGCGGCGCAGCCTTGGCCAGGTCCGAGATCGACATGCCGACGGCGCCGGCGGCGGCCACAATGGGGATGCTCTTCAGGAATTGACGACGATTGGACATGCTGATTCCTTTTGTGGGAGTGTGTTGTGTGGCGCCCCTTGCCGGGCCCGTGCGCCGCACCGGCTCGCCCCAGGGGACAGCGGACGGCGTCGGCGCGCCGTTTTTCCGCTCGTGCATTCTGGCACAGCTCCCAGCCTGCGGCATCTGCGTAGGGTCAATGTTCCGCATACCTGTGTGCAGCAATCGCTCACTTCGGCGCAAGCGGCGGCCGTGCATGGCCGGATCAGCAAACAGGAGGGAGCCGGGATGGAACACTTGGCGCGCCCGGCTGGGATCGAACCAGCAACCCCTGCCTTCGGAGGGCAGTACTCTATCCATTGAGCTACGGGCGCACATCGGCGCAGAACGCGCCGAAAGAGAAGCCCCGCAGGATAGCGCATTTGGCGGCAAGCGTCCATCGCCCGCCCGCGAAATCGCGTGGCATGCCGCATGCTGCGGTCGCGTTTCGCGGCCTGTTTGACGCCGGCCAAAAAGCGCTGCTTAGGGCTCTCCCGCGTGTCAAACGCCGAAACAATACGGATATAATCGCCCGTTATTTGACAGAAGAAATGCGGGGACAGGTCTGTTCGGGCCAATGCGGCGGCATCGCGTGGTCTTCCTGCCTCCATCGCGACCTTACGCGGCCCCACGCACTGCCGGCGATGCCCGTGCTTCATGCCGGTGGCGCCCCCGGGGGCTCCAGAGCGGTTCCACCATCCTGAGAGTTGAGCATGTCCGACGCGCAGCACGACGAACACGAGCCTCTGATCAAGACCCCGAAGCAGCTGATCATCACGGTGATCGCCGCGTTTGCCGTTCCCATCCTCGTCATCATCCTGCTGGCCAACTATGTCGGCCTGGGCGTCAAGGAAGGCGCCGGCAGTTCCGGCATGTCGGAAGAGGCCGTGAACGACCGCATCAAGCCCGTCGCGCACCTCGAACTGAAAGACCCGAACGCGCCGCGCGTCTACAAGACCGGCGAGCAGCTCTACAAGGAAGTCTGCGCGACCTGCCACGCGGCCGGTGTGGCCGGGGCGCCCAAGTTTGGCGATGCGGCCAGCTGGGGCCCGCGCCTGTCGCAAGGGCTGGAGGGCCTGACCAAGGTGGCGCTGGCCGGCAAGGGCGGTATGCCCGCGCGTGGCGGCACGTCGCCGGATGACGTGAGCGATTACGAAATCGAACGCGCCATTGTCTACATGGCCAACTCGGCTGGCGGCAAGCTGCAGGAGCCGCCCGCACCGGCCGGCGCGGCAGCAGCGCCTGCGGGCGCCTCGGCGCCGCAGGCTTCTGCTTCGGCTCCGGCTCCGGCCGCTGCCCCCGCTGCCGCTGCAGCGCCGGCGGCTCCGGCACCTGCCGCTGCGGCGCCGGCTGCCGCCGCTGCACCGCAAGCCGCTGCCGGCGACGTCGGCAAGAAGGTGTATGAATCGACCTGCCAGATGTGTCACGCCGCCGGCGTGGCAGGCGCCCCGAAGTTCGGCGACAAGGCCGCCTGGGCGCCGCGCATCGCCGAGGGCAAGGCGAAAATGTATGACATCGCGCTGCACGGCAAGGGCGCGATGCCGCCCAAGGGCACGTACGCCGGCTCCGATGATGACGTGAAGGCCGCCGTCGATTACATGGCCGCTGCCGCCAAGTAACGGCCGCACTTTCCGCCAAGAAGCCCGCCCCGCGCGGGCTTTTTTATCGGCTGTCGCGGCAGCGTTGTATGGCCGGCACTTGGTTTGCTACGACGATTCTCGATGTGCGGAGAACGCTGCAGCCCGCGGCAGCGCCCCGCACGCGCCAACGATGATGCACATGGAGGTTGCGATGCGAAAAGCGCAAATGACGCCGGCCTGCTGGGTCGCGGCCGTGCTGGCTGTGGCCAGTTCGACGGTCGTGGCGGCGGACAACTGGGTCAAGCTGGCTCCGCTGGCCGACAACGCCGGCACGCTGTATCTGGACAAGGACTCGATCGAACACAACAAGGACGGCACCGTGCGCGCCACCACACGCGATGCCTATGACGCGCCGCGCAAACTCTCCGACGGCAGGGCCTATCAGTACGACACGCGCACGTCGCTCTACGACTGCAAGAACGACCGCATCCTCCCCGTGAGCGCGCTGATCCAGGACAGCCAGCACGGCACGGTGCTTACCAAGACCATCGACGGCCCGCGCTGGGAAGCCATCGTGCCGCATTCCGAAGGCGAGGCGATCCTGCGCGCCGTGTGTCAGAAGTAAAGCCGGCGCGGGAAGGGCCGGGCGCTATTGGATGGACGCTGCCGGCGCCAGGTCGACGCGTAGCGTCCCATCCGCATCCATGCGCGTGGTGCCGCGCGCGGCGGCCTCGCGGTAGTGATACAGGTCGAAGCGCAGCGGCCCGCGCGTCGACGTATCGGTGACGAGCACGCGGCTGTTGGTCACCAGCACGTTGTACATCTTCAGGTCACCGGACTGGATCCAGATGCGGCTCTCGGCATCGGTCGGAGCGGGCGCGCACAGGGCCGGCGCCGGGCCAAAGCCGAGCACGAGCCCGTCGGGCGTCACGCGCGCCGTCTTCATCTGGCCGATCAGCCGGGGCGGCGGGAAGACCGTGTACTGATCGAGCACCATGGTGTTGCCCTCCAGCTTGGCGCCGCCGCGGTCCAGTGGCGCGAGCTGCGACAGCTGCAGCCCCAGCGCCTTGAGCAGCGCCAGCGTCTGGATGCCCATCACGCGCGCCTCGGTCGGCGTGTAGACGAGATAGCGCGACTCCTTCAACTCCAGGGTGCCGCGCATGCCGAACGGCATCCACACGCCGGGAACATGGTTGCGCAGCTTGAGCCCGCCCGATACGTCGAGCACACCATCGCCCGGCGTGAGCGACAACGCATTGAGCGAGCGCGGGGAATAGTCCAGCAGGTACGTATTGAACAGCGCGTCGAGCGACGCCTTGGGTACCGTCACATCGCCGCCGAGGATGCGGATGTCGAACTGGCCCGGATCGTCCAGGTCGACCGCCTGCCCCGGCGTGCGCGGCACGAGTTGCGCGGTGAGCTGGTGCACGTGAAAGCCGATGTCGCCAGTGATGCGGAAATCGACATTGCGCATCTGCACGACGGGCGGTGCGGTGCCGGAATTGCGGGCCACGGCCGGGCCGCTCGCGTTGGGCGCACCGGAGGACGGATCGCAGCGCTGCGTCCATTGCTGGGGCGCGGTGTCGAGCGTCTTGCGCTGGGCGCTGGCCATGGGCGCTTCGGCGGCACGGCCGAGGGCGCTCGCCACGAGGGCGGCCAAGCCGAGTGCCACCAGCGCTAGGCGCAGCGTCAACGCGGCGAAGGTGAGGGCGGAGGCGATCATGGCGCGGTCCTCCGGGCGAGGTGTACGGCAGGCCTGGCGGTTTTCGGCGTCTGCCCCCCGGCGAGCGTGTCGAACGACGGCATCCGCACGCGGATGCCGCCATCGGGCGAAAACCGCAGCGAGCCGGCCACGAGCTGGTCGCGGTAACGGTACAGGTTGAAGACGAACGGCCTGGCCGGATCGGCAACCACGATGTCGATGCGCGCGTTCATCGGCATCGAGCGCATGAAGCGGATGTCGCCGCCGCGGAAGAGGATGTACGGGCGCTGCGCATCGGAGGCGTTGGCCAACGGCGGCATCTGCGGATGGCCGTCGCCGATCTGCATGACGAGCCCGTCGCGCGTGACGCGGATGGCAGAGAGCTTGAGGTCCAGCGCTGGTGGCGGAAACAGCCTGGGCACCTGCATGACGATCTCGCTGCCGGCCAGCTGCACCGACGGCGTGGATACCGGCAGCAGGTCGGCCAGTTCGATGCGCGCGGCGCCCATCAGCGGGCCCGCGTCCTGGCCGCGCACCTTGACCACGTTGGGCCGGAACACGATGGTCTGCGGGTCGCGCAGCACGAGCGGGCCGCGCAGCTCGATCGGCACCCATGCGCCGCGGCGGCGCATCTCGGCGTGCATGTCCAGCGCGTTGTCCTCCAGCGAGAACCTGAAGTTGCGCAGGGGCGGGTCACTGCCCGGCCCGCGCGCAAAGACCACGGTGTTGAACAACGCGGCCATGCTGTCGGCCGTCACGCGCACCGTCCCGTTCACTGGCTGCAGCGTGTACGACGACACATCATCGAGCCACACGGGATCGCCCGCCTCACGTGGCACCATGCGTAGCGCCAGTTCATCGATCACGAAGCCCACACCGCCGTCGAAGCGGAAATCCACATGCCGCAGATACGAGATCGCATCGGGCTGCCCCGAATCGCGCAACGTCACCGGCCGCACCGCGCGCGTGGCCAGCGCTCCGGCCTGAAACGGCGCCCGCGCCTGCGCCCGGGCATCTTCCAGCTGCTTGGCCTTCTCCGCCTCGATGCCGCCGTGGTCGTCCCCCGCACTGGCACAGCTCTGCAGCAACAACGCCGTCATCAACACCCCGGCAACCCGAAACCACCCGGCCCACCCCTGCCCGCCGACGGTTTGGCCGTACCCTGCCCTATGGGGCGCCTTGAATTTTCGTGGGCGGGCGGAAAAAAGAGGGGGAACTGTCTGAGCGAAGCGAGTTTTCCACGTCCCCTCTGTGCGACACAAATTCAAGGGGAAGTCGCCATCCTGGGCACGCCTTTCTTTGCTTACCTGTCTTTGGCAAGACAAAGCAAGTAGGTCGGACCCGGCAGGGGACGAAACAAGCGATGCACCCATACCGCCCGCAGACGGCGAGCCGAGCAGCCAACGCAAATGCAACACCGATTCCCACATCGACGGTCTCCTCGTCGTGAGAGGCCGGAAACCACCCGGCGACTGGCGCGTTCATGGCGATCCGTCACCTTGCCGCGCTCGTGTAGAATTTTTTCCATGCCCGCCCGCAAACCAACCGGCGATGCCGGTCCGCCCGCTGCTCAACCTGCCCGCGAGTTCACCATCGATGAACTCGCGCGCGCGGCTGACACCACCGTCCGCAACGTCCGCTCGTACCAGGACCGCGGCCTGATCGATCCGCCCGAGCGTCGCGGGCGCGTGGGCATCTATACGCAGGCGCATCTCGGCCGGCTCAAGCTCATCAATCATCTGCTGGCGCGCGGCTACACGCTCGCCAACATCCAGGAACTGCTCAAGGCCATCGTCGAGGGCCACGACCTGCGCTCGATCCTCGGGCTCGAATCGGCCATCAGCAGCCCGTGGTCGGACGAGGCGCCCAAGCACTATTCGCTGCTGGCGCTGGCCAAGCTGTTCGGGCGCTCCATGTCACGCGAGGCGCTGGGGCGGGCCATCTCGCTTGGCCTGCTCGAGCCTGACGGCCTGGGCTATCTCGCGCGCAGCCCCAAGGCGCTGATGGCCGGCGCGCAGATGGCCAAGGCCGGCTTCCCGCTGGTCGAAGTGCTCGACATCATCGAGCGTGCCCGGCCGCATACGCAGGCGGTGGCCGATGACCTGGTCTCCATGGTCGTGCGCGAACTCGACAAGTACGGCAGCGATCTGCCGCCGGTCGAAGACGTGCCGCGTCTGGTCGACGTGATCTGGCGCATCCGCCCGCTGGCGCTGGTGGCGGTCGAAGCCGAGCTGATGCGCGCGCTGGAGATCGCCGCCAACAAGTACCTCGGCGACCGCGTGGCGCAAGTCATCGAGCACATGCACGAGCCGTCGGGCCAGTCGCCCGCGTCGGACAAGGGTTAGTGTCTCCGGCGCGCCCATGCGTGGGGTGCGCCTTATCTATTTCTAGTTTGATCCCGATACCACGGGTGCCGCAGGCGTTTTGAATGCCTGTTCAGGAACCGGCCGCGCCCGCTGTCGACAGCTTGCGGCGGATCGACGGCGACGGTGCTTCGCCATGGGCTGCGGCATAGGCTTCGATCTCCGAGATCAGCTTGGGCAGGCGTTCCAGCGCGGCGCGGTTGTCCTCGTCCCACGGGTGGAACGACGGCCGGAAGAAATCGAAGAACTCGGGGATGATCTTGCGCAGCGGCGCCGGGTGAATCCACAGAAAGTGGAACGCTTTGCCGAGGCCCAGGAATTTGTGCTTGATGGTGCGGTCGGCAAAGATCAGCCGCAGGTGCACGTAGAACACCATTGCCCAAAAGGTCAGGGTCGTCAGCACCATCGTCAGCGTGCGCGTGAGGTAGCGGCCCACGCCCGGCTTGATGGCGAGGTTCCATACGTCGTAGCTGACGGCCTTGTGCTCGGTTTCTTCCATGGCGTGCCACAGCCAGACCTGGCGGTAACCGGGCTCGGAGTTGCGGCCCAGGCCGTCTTCATTGGCGAGCACCTGGCCGGCCAGCATGGCGGTGTAGTGCTCCAGCGCCACCGTCACCGCCAGCTGGTGCGACTTCGGCGTGTACTTGCGCAGCAGGTTCAGGAACTTGCCGACAAAGCGGTCGATGCGCGTGGCGGGCAGGCCGGCGCGATCGAGCAGATCGTTGTACAGCACGTGCTCGCGCGTGTGCATGGCTTCCTGCCCGATGAAGCCGGCCACGGCCTGCTTGAGTTCGGGATCGGTCACCAGGTGGCGGTAGTTGCGCACACTGTCCATGAAGAAGCGCTCGCCGGTCGGGAAGAAGATCGACAGCGCATTCAGAAAGTGCGTTACGTGCGGGCCTCGCTCGTGCCAGTTGCTGATGCGATCAGCCGGCAGGTGAGGATGCACGTCGCGACGGACTGGCATCATGGGCGGTTCTCCTGGAATGTGGTGTCTGAAAGGCGCGTCGACGCGCGCCCCTGATCGAGGAATGCACAGAGGTCGGTCCCCACGCGTACGGGGTCTTCCTCCATCGGGATATGGCCGAGCGCCGGATACATGCGCAGCGTGGCGCCGGGAATGCGGCGGGCGAATTCGCCGGCATGCGCGGGCGGGATCCACCGGTCGCGCTGGCCCCAGAGGATGAGCGTGGGCACTCGGATCGAGGCCAGCCCGCTGGTATCGACATCGTCAAAGCGGAACTTCGGCACCATCTTGCCGATGGCCTGTCGTGCACCGTCGGCATAGAAGAAATCGGCGTAGCGGCGCAGCGTGGGTTCGGACACGCGCGACGGGTCGCCATACACATCACGCGTGGCGGCGCGGATGATCCCCTCGGGCAGCATCCACGGTGACGTCATCCGCACGCCAATGTGATTGAACAGATCGATGTAGATCGGCAGCTTCATCGGGAAGCCGGCGGAGTCGATCAGCACGAGCTTCTCGACGCGGCCCGGGTGCCGCACGGCAAAATCCCACGACACCATGCCGCCGAGCGAATTGCCGATCAGCGTGAGTTTCGACAGGCCCAGCGTGTCGACAAACGCGTCGATGAAGTCGCGGTACAGCGGCAGCTCCATCGTGCGCGGGCGGCCCTGTGCATCGCGCAGCGGGCCGGTAATGCCGAACGGCGGCAGGTCGAGCCGGATCACGCGGTAGCGCCGCGTGAGCTGCGGCAGCACGCCGTCCCACGTATGCAGCGACGCGCCAAAACCGTGGATCAGCAGCAATGTGCCTTCGGCGTTGGCAGCGCATTCGTCGGTGTAATGCACGCGCGTGCCCATCAATGGCAGGTAGCGCGATTGCGGCTTGGCGTAACGTGCGATCAGCACGTCGCGGCCGATGCTGCGCAGGCCGATGCGGCCGGGGCGCAGCATCGCGCGCGCGACGTGCAGCAGGTTCGCGCGCGGGGGGCTGGCGAACGTTTCTCCGGAGACCGCATGGAGCGGCGGGGGGGACGCGACGGTCTTCATCGATCGGCTCCGGGGCTATTTGGCGCGGGCGGTGGCGGGCGCGGTGTCTTCGCGCAGCGCCTTCTTGCGGGTGCGGCGGGCTTCGCGCACGACCAGCGCCTGGTAGGCGGCCGGCAGAATGCGCGCCATGGCGTCGGCGGCGTAGGCGTCGGGCCCGATCAGCACGCGGCGCTTGTTCTTGCGCACGCCGTCGAGGATCACCTGCGCAGCCTTCTCCGGCGTGGTGATGAAGAACTTCTCGAACTCGGCCTTGCCTTGCTGCTCGTCGCGCACGAGAAAGCCGTTCATGCTCGGCGAGACGCGGCTCGACTTGGCGATGTTGGTCTTGATGCCGCCCGGGTGCACGCACGTGGCCGACACGCCGCAGTTCATCAGGTCGAGCTCTTGCCGCAGCGCTTCCGTATAGCCGCGCACCGCGTACTTGCTGGCGTTGTACGCGCCCATGCCGGGCTGCGCGAAGATGCCGAAGATGCTCGACGTGTTGACGATGTGCCCGTTGCCGCTCGCCTTGAGCAGCGGCAGGAACGCCTTGGTGCCATGCACCACGCCCCAGAAATTGATGTTCATGATCCAGGCGAGGTCATCGTCTTCCATGCCTTCGATCGTGCTCGACAGCGCCACGCCGGCGTTGTTGAAGATCAGGTTGACCTGGCCGTGCGCGGCCGCCGCTTCTTCGGCCCAGCGGTACACCGCGCCGCGGTCGGCCACGTCGACGGCATGCGTGGTCACGCGGATGCGGTCGCCCTCATGTGCGCGGATGAGGTTCACGGTCTGCGCGAGCGCCGCTTCGTTGCGATCGGCGAGCGCGAGGTGGCAGCCCTCGCGCGCCAGCGCCAGCGCCAGCGCGCGGCCGATGCCCGACGCGGCACCGGTGATGGCGGCAACCTGGTTGTTGAATGACTTCATGGCGTGTCTCCTGATGGCCGGTGCGCGTCAGAGGTCAGGCGCGGTCGAGCGCTTCTTCGTTGGGGGTGTTCTGGACGGCGGCGGGCACCGTGCGGGCGGGGATGCGCAGCGGCACGCCCTTGGGCACGGCCATCGGGCGCGTGCGGTAGTCCGCCAGCCGGAAATGGGCCGTGGCGCGGCGAAACTGCCACGTGAAGCCCGGCCACAGCGTGGTGTTCCTGCCGGTCTTCGGATCGAGGTACCAGCTCACACAGCCGCCGGCCGACCAGATCGCATGCGAGAGCTTCTTCTGGATGCCGTCGTTGAAGCGGCGCTGCACATCGGGGCGTACGTCGATGGCCGCCACGTTGTGTGCGCGCATCGACTTGAGCGCGTCGACGATGTATGCCACCTGCGACTCGATCATGAACACCATCGACGAATGGCCGAGCCCCGTGTTCGGGCCCACCACCATGAAGAAGTTGGGGAAGCCCGCCACCGTGGTGCCAAGGTAGGCCTCGGCGCCGTGCCTGTCCCACACGTCGACGATGTCGGCGCCCTGGCTGCCGAGCAGCACGCCTCGCGGGAACGGGTCTGTCGCATGAAAGCCCGTACCGAAGATCAGGCAGTCGACCTCGCGCCGCGTGCCGTCGGTGGTGACGATGGCGTTCGGTTCCACGCGCGCGATGCCGGTGGTGATGACGTCGACGTTCTCGCGCGTGAGCGCCGGGTAGTAGTCGTTCGAGATCAGGATGCGCTTGCAGCCGATGGTGTAGTCGGGCGTCACCTTCCGGCGCAGTTCGGGGTCGGCGATGCGGCGCCTGATATGGGCACGCGCCATGCGCTCGACCGCCTTCATCAGCTTCGGGTGGATCACGAAGCCGAGCACGCGCGATTCGAGCATCCAGTAGATGCCGGTGCGCACCAGCTTTTGCGTGAACGGCAGATGGCGGAACAGCCAGTGCTCCAGGCGCGAGACCTTGCGGTCGGGCTTGGGCAGGATCCACGGCGGGGTGCGCTGGTACAGGTCGAGCCGGCCGACCTTGGGCGCGATCTGCGGCACGAACTGAATGGCCGAAGCCCCCGTCCCGATCACGGCGACGCGCTTGCCGCGCAGGTCGTAGTCGTGGTCCCAGAGCTGCGAGTGGAACGCCTTGCCCTGAAATGTCTCGATGCCGGGAATGTTCGGCCACGCGGGGCGGCTCAGTCCGCCCATGCCGGAGATGAGTGTACGCGCGCGGTAGCGGCGCCCGTCTGCCATCTCGAGATTCCACACGCCGGCGGCATCGTCGAAGGCGGCGCGCACCAGTTCGTGGTGGAAGCGCACGTGCGGCCGCACACCGAACTGGTCGGTGCAGCGCTCCAGGTACGCCCGGATTTCCGGCTGCGGCGAATACATGCGCGACCACTCCGGGTTCGGCGCGAACGAGAACGAGTACAGGTGCGACTGCACATCGCACGCGCAGCCCGGGTAATGGTTGTCGCGCCAGGTGCCGCCCACCGAGCCGGCCTTCTCGAAGACCAGGAAGTCGTCGATGCCGTTCTGCTTGAGCTGGATCGCCATGCCCAGGCCGGCAAAGCCCGTCCCGATGATGGCGACCTCGATGAGGGCAGGGGCGTCGGGGCGGTGCGGGGCCGGCGCAACGGCGTCGGCGCGCGGGAAGTCGGTCCGTGCGTTCACGTGGTGTCTCCGTGGGCACCACTGGGGCGCCTCTTAATGTGACATTGGTCGATGTCATCGTAGGAGGCGCTTCTGGCCGAGTCAATCGACCGATTGGAACACTTCGTCTAAAAGCGGTGCATGCGCCGCTTGAAACGGTTTTCCCTTATGAATCCGTCACTTGCGTGCGGTGCAGCATCGTGCCGCATGCGGAGATGAATGCATCGAGCAGCGCGTTGATGTGGTCGAGGAGCCGCTTGACTCTCGCCCCAGCCGTCCGGACGTCGGCGTGCGTGCCGTGGTGCACGGCGTCGCGGAAGGCTGCGGCCACCGCGTCCACGCACGCGTTGTGCAGCAGCGCCAACGCACCGCCCGTGCGGTGCGACCACTCGCGCAGCTCGGCCCGATCCATTGCATCCAGCAGCGGCTCGAGCCGCCGCGCGTCATCGGTCAGCGACGACAGGAACACGCGCGCCAGGCCCGCGGCGGCGGCGTCCGTCCCGAGTGCGGCGCGCAGGTCGTCGAGCGCCAGCGCGAACGTTTCTTCCGCCGGAGCCTGCGCACCGGCCTGCGGGCTGAGCAGCGCAGACAGCGCCTCCTGCAGCGTGGCGAGCGTGGTCGGCTTCAGCAGGCTCGCATCCATGCCCACGGCCCGGCACCGTGCGTGCTCCTCGGCGAGCGTCGTTGCGGTGATCGCGATGATGGGCAAGCGCGGGCCGCCGTCTTCTTCGCGGCGGATGTGCCGGGCCAGGTCGAAGCCGTCCATGCCGGGCATATGGCAGTCCGTGAGCAACGCGTCGAAGCGGTGTTCGCGCAGCCGCTCGAGCGCGACGGCGCCATCCTCGGCCAGCGTCACCCGGTAGCCCAGCAGGCGGAGTTGCTTGGCGATCAGCTCGCGATTGATCGGGTGGTCTTCCGCCACCAGGATGTGCGCCCCCGGCGCTTCACTGGACGTGGCCTTGGGGCAGGGGGGCGCCGTGGCGCTCGGCGTGCGCCCGCGCTCGGGTTGCGGCAACGCGCGTTCGCACGCCTGCACGAAGGCATGCCAGTTCAGCGGGTTGACGCTCAAGGCGTTGCCCGGTTCGGCATAGCCGGCTTCGAGCATGAGGCGGACGGCGCCGTCGCGCGCATGCGCCGATAGGCTCAGGACGATGTCGGCGGTGGCGTCGTCGGCCGCGGTGACGCGCAGGCCCGCGGCGACCGCGAACGCCGTCAGGCTGTGCCGCAGGGCCGCATCGTCCACGGCAATGGCAATGCTGCGCCCGCTCAGCTTGGGCAGGGCATATCGCGCCTTCAGGATGGGCACGGCCAGTTCCAGCGTGACGGCTGTGCCGTGCCCGGGCGTGCTCTCCATGACGAGCTTGCCGCCCATCAGCTCCGCGAGCTGCCGCGAGATCGCCAGGCCGAGGCCCGTGCCGCCGTAGCGCCGCGTGGTCGTACGCTCGGCCTGCACGAACGGCGCGAACAGCGTGGCCTGCACCTCCGGCGAGATGCCGATGCCCGTATCGGCCACGCAGATGGCGAGACGCGCCGTGTCGCCGCTCACGCCCGCGCACGTGGCGCACAGCCGCACGCTGCCGGTGTCGGTAAACTTGATGGCGTTGGAGAGCAGGTTGAACAGAATCTGCCGCACGCGCACGCTGTCGACCGAGACGCTGGCCGGCACGTCGGCCGCCACGTCCACTCGGACCGACAGCGATTTCTCGTGCGCGCGGCTCGCCAGCAGGCCGACCGTGCTGTCGAACATCTCGCGCAGATCCGTCGCCGCGGGCGAGATGTCGAGGCGGCCGGCTTCGATCTTCGCGTAATCGAGGATGTCGTCGAGGATGTGCAGAAGCGCACGCCCCGAGTCCTGCACCAGCGAGACCATCTGTTTCTGCTCGCCGTCGAGCCGGGTCTGGCGCAGCAGTTCGATCAGGCCGAGCACGCCGTTCATCGGCGTGCGGATCTCATGACTCATCATCGCGAGGAAGCGGTCTTTGGCATGCAGTGCCGATTCCGCCGCGTTCTTGGCGGCCTCCAGCGCATCGGCCTGCTCGCGCTCCGTGGTGACGTCGCTCAGGTAGCCGTTCCAGACCGTGCGGCCATCGGGCTCGCGATGCGGGATCGAGCGCGCGTGTAGCCAGCGCACCGCACCGTCTTCGCCCACGTGGCGGAATTGCTGATCGAAGGGCGTGAGGTGCTGCGCCGAGACGAGCACCATGTCGAGCATGCGCTGTCGGTCGTCTTCGTGAATCAGCATTTCGGGCGTGGAGAGGTAGCCCAGCAGATCCTGCGGCTGGACGCCCAGGGTTTCGTGCGCCTTGCCGGCTACGTAAGTGATGCGACCGCGGCTCTGACCCGGTGACAGCTCAAACTGATAGACGAGGGCCGGCAGCGATTCGGTCACCTCGCGCAGGCGCCGCTCGAGGCGTTCGGCGCGTGCCTGCGCGTCGCGGATCTCGCTGATGTCGACCAGCGACGCCACGGTGCCGGCCGGTTGCCCGTCGGGCAGGTGGAAGGGTTCGATCCAGTACAGAACGTTGCGCGATGGCCCGTCGGGTGTCTCGATGATGAGTTCTTCGCGCGTGCTCTCGCTGTTCTGTTCGGCGCGCCGGTTGATATCGGACAGCGGCGACGTGTTGTCGGGCGTATGGAGTCCCAGCTCCTGCGGCGTACGCCCGAGCAGCGACGCGGGTGTCCGGCCGAACATGGTGCAGAACGCCGCATTCACGGCCACGTAGCGGTGCGCCGCATCCTTGGCGACAAGCGGGAACGGCACGGCTTCCATCAGCGCGCGCTGGAAGCTCAACTGGCGCGCCAGGGTCTCTTCGGCGAGGCGGCGCTGGCGGTTTTCGCGGCGCAGCTGCGTCTGCTTGATGAACAGCGCCGCCAGCGCCAACAGCACCAGCGCGGCCGCCGGCCCGAATTTCGCCAGCATGGCGGAGGCTGACGGGCCAAGCTGGTAGCTGACCGACAGCCACTTGTTGCGGATGCTGACCTGCTCGCCCTCGGGCATGGCGAACAGCGCGCGATTGATGAGCGGCACCAGGGCCGCATGGCGCGGCGAGACCCCCACGCCAATGTTCTCGATGGTGTTGGCCGAGCCTGTGACCTTGAGCTCGCCGGGAAAGTGATGGCGGATCACCGCATCGGCCACGGGCAGGTTGGCGATCGTGAAATCCGCCTGCCCTGTCGCCACCATGGTCAGCGCGTCCTTGACGGAGTCGGCCGGCACGATGCGGATCTTCGGCACGTTCCGGTGCAGCAGGGCAGCGAGGGAATCGCTGCTCGGCAGCGCCACCGTCTTGCCCGCGAGTTCGGCAAGCGCGGCCACGGTGAGCGCCTCGTTGCGTCCGACGATCACCATCGGCGTGGCGTCGATCGGGTGGCTCAGTACGAAGCCCGGCGGGCGGGCGTCCTGGTCGGACATGCCGAGCAGGATGTCGATCTCGCCCGCGCGCGCCTTCTCGAGCGCCTCGGTCCAGTCGTGTACCGTCACGCGCTCGAAACGCAGGCCCAGCGTGCGCCCCAGATAGCTCTGGTACTCCGGCAGGATGCCGAACACATCGCCCTGGACCTCGCTGAAGGTGTACGGCATGTAGTTCGGATCGGCGGCGTAGCGCAGCGGCGGCAGGGCGGCCAGCATTGCGCGTTCTGCGGCCGACAGCGGCAGTGCCGGCCTTGCGTTGGGCTGAGCGATCCAGCGCGCGCGCAGATCGGCCATGGTGCTGTCGGGCAACTGCGCGAGACGGCGGTCGAGATAGCGGATCAACGTGGCCTCGGAGCGGGGCGCGGCAAAGTGCAGCGCATCGACGCGCTGGTTGACGAGCTCGACGATCGACAGCGTCCTGTACCGCATCTGCGACAGGAGCTCCCGCGTGGTATGCGTGATGCCCACATACGTGTCGGCCGTGCCGTGCCGCACGGCGTCGAGCGCATCGGCGGCCGTGGGCAGGCTGAGGAGGTGCACGTCGGGGTGTTCACGCGCCAGCTCGTCTTCAAGCGGCGAACCCTGTTCCACCGCGATGCGCATGCCGGCGGAGAACGCGTTGCGCGCCACCTGCGGATTGTCGCTGCGAGCCACCACGGCGGTGGCGCGCTCGAGGTACGGGGCCGAGTATTCCAGGCAGTGATCGTACTGCGAGCGCGGCGCCACGCTCATGACGACGTCAACATCGCCGCGGCACGCAGCCATGAGCAGTTCATCCCGGCGCTGGAACACACGGGGCACCACGCGCACCTGGTCTTGCGGAATCAAGTGCATGAGCAGGTCGCCCGAGAAGCCCGTGAGCCGGTCGGCCGCCACCCCTTCGAGCGGCATCATCGTCTTGCCGATCACGCCGACGGTGATCTGGGGCGGCACCTGGTTCACGCTGTGCACGGCATGTGCGGCATCCTCGGCATGTGCGTCGGGCAGGCTGCCGGCCCAGGCCAGGACGGCCGCGCACACCAGCGTGCCCACGCCCACGCCGAGGCGGATGCGCTGCCGCATCGAGGCAGACGGTGTTGCGCGCGTGCCCGCCATCGCGTCAGCCCTCTGCGCTGCCGAGCAGCCCGTGGCGCACGGCAAAGTCGAACAGCGCCGCCTCGGTATGCAGGCCCAGCTTGCGCATGGCGTGCTGCTTCTGCGTGCTGATGGTCTTGACGCTGCGATTCATCTGCACGGCGATCTCGGTCACCGTCTTGCCCGTGACGTAGATGCGCAGCACCTCGAGCTCGCGCTTGCCGAGCAGGGCGATCGGGTCGTCGGCCGGGGGTTCCGCCGCGCGCGCGCGGCGGATCAGCTTGGCATCGAGCTGCGGCGAGAGGTAGATGCGGTCGTGCAGCGCCGCCTGGATCCCTTCGAGAATGTGCTGCGGCTCGTCTGCCTTGCTGACGATGACCTTGATGCCTGCGCGCAGGATGTTGCTCATCAGCGCGCGCGTCTCGAGCATGGTCAGCACCATGACGCGCAGGTCCGGGTAGCGGCGCGCGAGGAACTCGAGCAGGAGGATGCCGTCGCCGTAGCGGCTGCCCGGCATGGCGTAGTCGGTGATGGCAAGGTCGCAGCGCACGCGGCCGAGCAGGGCGAGCAGTTCGTCGGCGTTGCCGGCCTCGCCGACCACCTCGAAACCGCCGGCCGCCGACACGAGGCTGCGCACGGCGGCCACCACGCCCGGGTGATCATCGGCAATGACGAGTTGAATGGGATGCTGCATGGGGGCGAATCTCCGAAGGCACGTAACACGCGGCAACGTGTTGGCCGCGCTGCTGAGAATCGCTGATGCTGCAGGCCGGGAACATCGGAAAAGTCCTATTCATTGGCGCCGATCTGCGCGCTTCTGGTGCAGATCTGTGCAAATCTGTTGGACCCTGCTCAGCCTGCGCCGCCAGCCCGTGCCGTGCGCCGCGCAGGGCGCGTGGCACAATGCGGGCGGTTTCCGGTATCGACCTCTATGACGTCAAATCAGCCGACTGCGCCGTCCGCCACGGCACGCCAACAAGGCGCCGAACGCTCCACGCTGGTGAGCGCGGGCGTGAACTGCCTGCTCTCGGCGGGGCAGATCGCCGCGGGGCTGTGGTCGCATTCGCAGGGCCTGGTCGCTGACGGACTGCATACGCTCTCGGACTTGATTGCCGACGGCATCGTCTTCGTCGCCAACCGCAACAGCCTCAAGGGGCCGGACGAAGACCACCAGTACGGCCACGCGCGCTACGAGAACGCCGCATCGCTGGGGCTGGGCCTGCTGCTGGTGGGGGCGGGCGCCGGCATGATCTGGGCCGCGGTGCAGAGCCTGCGCTCGCCGCAGGGGCCGACGCCCGTACATGGGCTGGCATTGGTGGTGGCCCTCGTTGCGCTGGGCGCCAAGGAAGGGCTGTTCCGTTACATGCTGGCCGTGGCCAAGCGCATCGGCTCACGCATGCTGATCGCCAATGCGTGGCATGCGCGTTCCGACGCGGTGTCGTCGCTGGTGGCGGCCATTGGCGTGGCGGGCAACCTGCTCGGCTATCACTGGCTGGACCCGGTCGCCGCGTGCGTGGTGGGGCTGATGATCGGACGCGTGGGCGTGCGCTTCGGGTGGGAGGCGCTCAACGACCTGATGGACCGCGCGCTGCCGCCGGCGCAGGTCGAGGCCATCCGCGCGAGCCTGGCGGCCACGCCGGGCGTGATGAACGTACACGATCTGCGCACGCGCGTGACGGGCGACCAGGCGCTGGTCGACGCGCATATCGAGGTGGACCCGCGTGTCTCGGTGAGCGAAGGCCACGCGATTGCCGTGCGGGCGCGCACGAACGCGCTGGCCGCCCATACGGCGATGGCCGTGCTCGACGTGCAGATCCACGTCGACCCGCGCGAGCGCATCGCCACCGACCCGGGGCCGCTGCCTGACCGCGACGCCCTGCGCGCGGCCCTGGCGCAGCTGCTGCCGGCCGGCACGCCGCTGGACGCCCGCCACTGCGTGCTGCACTACGTCGATGGCGCCGTGGAGGTGGACCTCATCCTGCCGGCTGCGCTCGCCGCCGAGCGTGCCCGCATTGCCGACGCCATGTACGCCCGCTGGGGCGGCCTGGTGCGCCTGCGCGTGCTGGCCAGCGACGCGTGAATCGTCACCGGCACTGATCGGTCGCGTTGGCGGGCTGCGCCTTGTTGGGGTCGAAGTGCAGCTGCTCCAGGCCTTGTTCCGTCAGCGATAGCCAGTCCAGCGTGCCCGAGGTGCGCAGCAGGCCGATGCTGCCAACCGGGCGCCAGCGCGCGGGCTTGCCGTCGGCGTTGCTCAGCGTGCCCGACAGTGTGAGGGAATCGGGGCCCGCCTGCAGCTGCAGCAGCCGGCCATCGGCGGCGGGGGTGTAGGCGGTGCGGTCGTTCACGGCGATGCCGGCCTCGCGCACCGTTGCCGGCATGCATGGGATCGAGGCGCGCACCTTGCCCGTGCTGTCGATCAGGTCGGCAAAGCCATTGCCCTTGGCCACCCCCACCAGCAGGAAACGCTCGATGGCGGGCATCCACGTGACGCTGTACGTGTAGTACTGCACGTGCTGGTGCAGCAGCTGCTCGCCGTTCACGCGGCCGGTGGCCGGGTCCAGGATGGCGATCTTCAGGTTGGCCTCGGTGCGATCGGGCACGAACTGCTGCCAGGCCAGCAGCGCATGGGTGCTGCCACCGGCCACCATGGGCCACCATTCGCGGCGCCCGTCCGCGATGTCGACGCTGTGCAGCCGGCGCCCGCGCCCGTCGTAGACCTTCACGTAGACGCCGTTGCCGCTGCCGAGGTTGTCCACGCCGCCGCCGTTGACCCAGCCATCGGAATAGAACACCACGAAGCGGTCGCCGACCGCCGCGATGTGGCCCGAGTGCCCGCCGGATTCCACCTGCTGCGGATACGCCTTGATCGGGCGCAGCGCCGTGTCGTAGATGCCGAAGCGCTGGTTGACGTTCTCGGGCGCATTCCAGCCGTCTTCAAACGACACCATGACCTGCCCCGCGCGGTTGCGGGCGACGCTCACCGGCTCCTGCGCCTCGGGCTTCTGGATGAAGATGCGCGGCGTGTCGAGCTTGCCCGTATCGGCGTGCCATTGCGCGACATACACGTCGTGGGGCCAGCTTCCGGAGCGGTCGGCACCGCGCGGCGGCAGGCCCGATGAGCTGAAGAACACGTTGAAGGTATTGGGCGCGCCGGCCGGCACCGCGCCAATGCCATGCATGTACTGGCGCGGGTCCGGCGCGCCGGCGGCAATGGCGGGCAGGGCCAGCGCGCAGGCGCAGCCCAGCAACGTACGGCGCAGGAAGGATGATCGAGACACGTGACACTCCATTGCAGGGGGCGTCCACAGCGGTGAACAGGCCCGGGGTGCGGTTTTCAGAACCGGTTGGGCCGCATGCGCGCGCCGAAGTTGCTGCGCGAATGGGGGAGACCCGTTTGGAGGAGCCCCGGGGCACTGCACGCCGTCGGCCGGCAATCAAGTTTCGGCGCCGGGTGCCGTTTTTCCCAGGCAAGAGCGGAATCCCATCCGCCAACCCGCCAGTCGATCAGCGAGAACAACATGACCCAGCGTGTCGATGCGCGATGGCGTGCCGAAGTGACGCAAGCGCTCCGCACAGTGCAGGCACAAGTCGGCGCAGCGCCCCTCGGCCTGCCACGCGAGCGGCTCATCGCCGCGCTGGCAGAGGCCATCTGGGCGCAGCGTGCCGCGTACGCTCGCGTGCGCGAGACGCTGGTCGCTCCGCCCGTACTGGCCGACGAATCGATGTGATGCGCCGGCGCCCGGTGGCCACGGCTTTCTTCTGTAGGTGATGTGATGCGGTACTGCGGTTCGCTCGATCTGGACCATCTGCTGCGCCAGCCGTTTGGCGAGCTGGGCCGTCTTGTGCGCGACCGCCAGTCCGGTCGGCCGCTGCCTCCGGTGGAGGTCGCAACGCGCGCCGTGCTGCTGCGCGCCGCCGGCTACGAAGTGATGCCGATGTGCGCCCACCACGATCATCGCGGCTTCTGCCTCGGGCACGCAGACCAGCCCATCGGGATGTAAGTGCGAGGCCTACGACGCCTACGCCACCTGCGCGCACCGTCACGCACACGCTGTTGCGATCGCGCATCACAAGGCCGGAAAATGGGTCATGCGCGTGGAGCGGGAAGCACCCGTGAAGGTTGCCCAGCGCACCTTTGCGGGAAATCCGTTGCCAAAAAGCAAACGGTAAAAATGACTTACATTCCCGTCCTTTTTCGGCCCATGGTTCTGGTGCATCCTGAACCAAGATAGGTCGCACGGACGGCCTGTCACGCAACGTCAGACCGGAAGGGAAACACCGAATCGGCGACGCATGCAGACCTGGGGTCAGGGGAAAGAACATGAAGACGCAATATCTCAGCAAACAGGAAATCTACGATGGCGCCGTCCGCCATCTGTTCGGCCAGGGCGGCGCGGCGATTCTTCCGCGCGGCGGCGCGGCGTACCGGGGCCAGGGCGGCCGCTGCTGCCCGATCGGCAACCTGATCGGCGTGCAGGACTACACCACCTCCATGGAAAGCGTGCCGGTGCGTTACATCCTCAAGCCTGCCAACGAGATTCCGCGTTACATGGACGCCGGCGTCGTGGCGCTGCGCCGCGCGCTCAAGAAGGCCCGCATCGACGTGGACGACCGCGACACCGTCGAGTTGCTCTCCAAGCTGCAGAACGCGCATGACGTGTTCGGCACGTGGGAGTGGAAGGAACGCCTGCATTCGATTGCCCGCCAGTTTGGCTTGAGCGGCGCGCTCGTCGATACATTCTGACGCCAGACCGGCACCAGATCACCGCACATAAGGTGACACCCATGCAAGGGAAGGGGACGTTCCTCGCCATCGAGGACATTTTTGAACGCGTGCGCACGCATCTGCTCACGCAGCGCTGCCGCTCCGAAGACGCCGACGGCGAGCCGCGCTATCGTGGGCTGGACAACCGCCGCTGCGGTGTCGGCATCCTCATCGACGATGCGGTCTACTGCAGCGCCATCGAGCGCCTGGGCGTGAGCCTGCTGCGCGTGCCGGGTGATGACCCGCTCGCCTGCGCGCTGCGCGCCTCCGGCATCAACGTGGACGACGACCGCGTGGTCGATCTGCTGATCGATCTGCAGGACATCCACGATCTGCACGCCGTCGAAGGCTGGCCGGCCGCGCTCGAAGACGTGCGGCAGCGGTTGCCGGCCTGAACGCACCGCGCCACAGCATCGACCCGGCCTCGTGCCGGGCTTGTCATTGGCCGGCATCGAGCTCCGGATAGTGGCGAAAGATGCCCATCGTGTTGAACGGAATGCGCCGTGGCGATGCCAGATACGCCGCGATGTTGGGCAGCGCGGCCACCCGATCGTGCAGCGCCACGAGGTGCGGCAGTTCCCGCTCGTAGCGCCGCATGTGGCGCGGGAACGCATAGCGCAGCCCCGCCACGATCTGGAACAGCGATAGATCCACGTACGTCAGCGCATCGCGCACGGCCCAGGTCGGGCCGGCGGGGTTGCGATCGAGTACGCGCTCGAAGTAGCGCAGGAACTTGGGCCCGCGATGGGCGAGGAAATCCGCCGCGCGGCGCTTGGCTTCGGCTTGCTGCTCTTCGTAATAGGCACCTGCGGCGATGGGGTGGTGCGTGTCGTGGATCTCCACCACGAAATCGGCGAGGGTGAGCTGCAGGCCGTGCGTCCAGAGGCCTCCGGCTTCGTCGTGCGGCGCCAGGCCGTAATGCTGGCCGAGATAGAGCAGGATGTTGGCCGTCTGCGGGATCACCAGGTCGCCCACGACGAGGAACGGCGGCGCGAAGGGCGGCGTGGCGATCCCGGCGTCGTCGAGAAAGGCCTCGATGGCGGTTTCGTCTTCACGGCCGACGTCCACGTACGGCACGGCGGCCTGTTCGAGCGCGAGGCGGACGAATTCTCCGCGGCCCTGGATTTCGGGCCAGTAGTAGAGCGTGGTGGTGTCCATGGTTGGGCCAGAAGCATGCAGTGGCTGGCGCGCAGCAAGACCGATGCCGCGCCCCGTGCGTCGCGCGGCACGGCAAGCACGGCGCTTGCGAACGATAATAGGCGCCTGCCCCGCGCGCCTGTTCCCACCGCCCTCACGTGACCGATTCTTCCGCTTCCGCAGCCGTGGCGCCCATCGAGCCCGCTGATCCTTCCCGCTGGCTCGTGCGCGGCCACCCCGGCTATCTGCGGGCGAACCTCGCGCTGTTTGCAGCGGGGTTCTCCACGTTTTCACTGCTGTATTGCGTGCAGCCGCTGATGCCGCTGCTGGCGCACGACTTTGCCTTGACGCCGGCGCAGACGAGCCTCGTGCTGTCGGTGTCGACGCTGCTGCTGGCGTTTGCGATCCTGTTTGCGGGCTTGCTCTCGGAGTCGATCCATCGCAAGACGCTGATGGGCGTGTCGCTGCTGCTGTCATCGGCGCTGACGCTGGCGGCGGCCGTCCTGCCGGGCTGGCATGGGCTGCTCGCCACGCGGGCCGTGCTCGGCATCGCGCTGGGCGGGGTGCCGGCCGTGGCGATGGCGTATCTGGCGGAAGAGGTGCATCCGCAGGGCCTGGGCCTGGCGATGGGGCTGTACGTGGGCGGCACGGCGTTCGGCGGCATGGCCGGACGTGTGCTCACGGGCGCCGCCGCCGACTACGCCGGCTGGCGCGCCGCCATGGGCTTCACCGGCGCGCTCGGCCTGCTGGCCGCCTTGGCGTTCCTGTGGCTGCTGCCGCCGTCGCGCCGCTTCGTGCCGCGCCACGGTGTGTCGCCCGGCGACCTGTTCGACACGCTGGCCGCGCATCTGCGTGAACCGGGCCTGCGTGCGCTGTTCGCCATGGGGTTCCTGCTGATGGGCGGATTCGTCACGGTCTACAACTATGCGAGCTTCCGGCTGCTCGGTCCGCCGTACGCCCTGAGCCACACTGCGGTGGGCGGCATCTTCATGGTGTATCTGCTGGGGATCGGCGCATCGACGTGGTTCGGACGGCTGGCCGACCGCCATGGCCGGGGCCGCATGTTGATGGCCGGCACGGCGTTGATGACGGCCGGCGTGCTGCTGACGCTGGCCGTGCCGCTGGCGCTTGTCATTGGCGGCATTGCGCTGCTGACCTTTGGCTTCTTCGGCGCGCATGCGGTGGCCAGCGGATGGGTCGGGCGCCGCGCGCAGCGGGCCAAGGGACAGGCTGCGGCACTGTATCTGCTGGCGTACTACCTCGGCTCGAGCCTGATCGGCACGGCGGGCGGCAAGCTCTACGCCCCGTGGGGCTGGGCCGGCGTGGTCGCGCTGGTGATGACGTGCATGGCGAGTGCGCTTGCCACAGCGGCGTGGCTGTGGCGGCGTGCACCGCTGCCGCCTGGCGCCAGGCGATAGCGCCGACGCGCCCGGCGCGAATTCGCGTATCGTGCCGTGATTGTTGTCTGCACGATCGCGCTTTCTTTCGTCATGCCTACTCGTATCCTGTTCTGCTGCCGGCGATGGTGGATCGCGGCATGGTTCCTCGTGATGGCCGGTACGGCGCAGTCGGCACCGGTGCCGTTTGCCAGGCTTGCCGGGCTGCCGACGTCCACCTCCGCTGCCTCGGCGCCTGCCGCCGATCCTGCGCAGACGCGCCAGTCGCTCGATACCGTCATCACGCTGCTCGACAACGACCAGCAGCGCGCCGCGCTCGTCAACGAGCTCAAGCAGCTGCGCGACGGTGTGGCGGCCCAGCAGCATGCGCAGGCCGAGCAGGCGCCGGGGCTGCTCGGCGCGGTGGCTTCGCTCATCGAGAACGGCTCGCTGCAGGCCGACGTCGAGGCCGGCGCCCCGCGCTACTGGCTGCGCCGCATCGAAGCGGCCAGCGGCGACGTGGGCCTCCTCCTCGCCCCCGACAAGCGCGCGCGTCTTGCGGCCGACTTTGTCGGCACCGTGGGCATCTGGGCGGCGATTGCCGGCGGCCTGCTCGGGCTGGGCTGGGTGTTGCGCCGCGTCTTCGGCATTCAGGCGGGGCTGGGGCGGCACCCGACCACGCGGGCGCTGTTCATCGACGCCTTGCGCAAGATCGGCCCGTGGGCCGTGTCGTTCGCGGTGCTGATGCGCCTGGGCGAGAGCGCCTCGCCCGGCTTCGTGCTGGCGGTGGTGCTGGCCTACGCGATCGTGTGGGGCGCGATCATCACGGCGGGCGTGGCGATGCTGTTCTCGCTGTTTGCCGGCAGCGCGCACCGGCGCGTGGCGGTGGAGTACCTGCTGCGCCGCTGCATGTGGCCGATCTTCCTGGCCGCGAGCCTGGGCGCCTGCGGCGATGCGCTGGTGGATCCGCGCGTCGCGCTGGTGCTGGGTGGTGCGCTCAGCCTGCTGCTGGCCACCGCGTGCAACGCCGTTTCGTCCCTGATGCTCGCGGTGGGCGCGCTGTGGTCCCGTCGCGCTGTCGGCCAGTTGATCGCCAACCGCCCGCTCGAGCTGCGCCAGGGCGAGCATGCCGGCAACCAGCTCCGCAGCCTGATGGCGACGCTATGGCCGGTGCCGGTGGTGCTGCTGGCCGGCGTGACGTTGCTCGCCACGCTGACCATGCCCGACAACGTCGACGCCGTTTCGCGCCGTGCGGTGATGACGTCGCTGCTGCTGGTGGCAGCGCTCTTCCTGACGGTGGTGGTGCGCCCGCGCGCCAGCTGGCGCCTGCGCCTGCGGATGGCACGCACGTCGCCGTATGTGGAGCGGCTCAAGCAGTTCTTCACCGCGCTGCTGCAGCTCGGCATCTGGATCGTGTTCGTCGAGCTGGTGCTGCGCGTGTGGGGCCACACGCTGGTGGAGGTGACGCACAGCTCCGTCAACGGCAAGCGCATCGCCGATGCGCTGGTCGGGCTCATCAGCACGGTGTTTGCCACATGGCTCGTGTGGATCCTGCTCGATACGGCGATCCTGCAGGCGCTCTCGCCGGCCACCTCGCGCGCGCAGCCGAGCACGCGGGCGCGCACGATCCTGCCGTTGCTGCGCAACGGGCTGAAGGTCACGCTCGTGGTGACGGCGGGCATTGGCGTGCTGGCCAATCTCGGCGTGAACGTGACGCCGCTGGTCGCCGGCGCGGGGGTCATCGGCCTCGCGGTGGGTTTTGGCGCGCAGTCGCTGGCGCAGGATCTGATCACCGGCATCTTCATCCTGATGGAGGACACCATCAGCGTGGGCGACGTGGTCGATGTGGGCGTGGCCTCCGGCAGCGTCGTCAACCTGACCATCCGCACGGTGCGCCTGCGCGACGGCACGGGCGCCGTGCTGTCGATCCCGTTCAGCCAGATCAAGACCGTGCGCAACCTCTCGCGCGACTACTCGTTTGCCGATTTCGAAGTGCGGGTGGCCATGGATGCCGATCCGCAGAAGGCCATCGAGCTCGTGCGCGCTGCCGCGGACCAGGTGGCCGGCGAACCGCGCTTTGCGTACACGCTGCTGGGCGGGGCCGAGATTTTCGGGCTGGACCGCTTCGAGGGCGGCGCGATGATCGTCAAGGGCCGCTTCAAGACGCTGCCGCAGAAGCAGGCCGATGTGCTGCGCGCCTTCAACGTCGTGGTGAAGGACACGTTCGACAAGGAAAAAGTCGCGCTGGCGACGCCGGCGACGGTGCTGCAGACTTCGCCGGCGTTCGAGGAGTGGATGACGCGGGTTGGGCCGGCCGGCGAGAAGCGCGAGACGGCGGCGGTGGCGTCGTCCGCACCGCCGGCCTAGCGCGCTACAGGCGCGCGATGGCCAGACCGATCGCCAGCAGACTGCCCAATCCGAAGATCGTCCAGCCGACGGTGCGGCGCTTGGTGGTCAACACCCACAGCCACAGGCCTGAGATCGACAGGAAGATCAGGCAGCCGGCCAGCGTATCCACCAGCAGAATCCACGGCACCGTCATGCCGACGCCCTTGTGCAGGTTCATCAGCGTGCCGAGGAAGCCGTTGTCGGTCTGGCGGATCGCTACCGAGCGGTTGCCAGCCCAGTATTCCGCCTGGATCTGCGTGGTGGCGCTGCCGAAGTTGAATGTCCATTGCTCGGGCTGCATCAGCGGCTTGGCGGCGGCGGTCTCGCCGTCCTTGCCCTTGGCGGGGCGCTCGGCCCAGGCCACCGGCTTGGCCTTTTCCACGCGCACGCGGGCGGCCGGCTCCGGCAGTTTCAGCGCCTGCTGCAGCCAGGCGTTCATGGCCTCCGGCGTGGCCGGCACGGGGTCAGGCAGCGCGATCTGCGTGTTGGTGCGCTGCTGCGCCACCGGCAGCTTCATCACCGCGCGGTGGTTCAGCCAGATGCCGGACACGCCAAAGATCAGCCCCATCACCGCACCCCATAGGCCAAACCAGCCATGCGTCTTGCGCAGCCAGCGCACGACCGTGGCGCGGCGATTGGCCGGGTGATCGGCCTTGGCCTTGGCAGGGCGGGCGGCCGGTTGGGTGGAAAGCGGGGGATGTGACAGGTCGGTCATCGAGCACATTGGCGGCGCCACGGCCGCCGGACGAAGGGCAAAATCGACCGGCCAATATAGATGAGAATGATTCTCGTTGCAATGCGGCGTGTCTTACAACGTCATACGCTCCAGCGCCCGCCGCGACGCCTCGTCGGCCGGATAGAAGCACTCGATGCGCATCTCCTGCAGCCCGGCGTCGCGCGGCGTACCCAGCGTGGTGAGCGTGGTGAACAGCGAGATCGTCAGGCCGTCGCGCTGTAGCGTGACGGGGAGGAACGGCGGCGGGTCGCCGGCATCGGCTGCGGGCCCGGTCGGCAGGGGCGCATCGGCCGCTTCGAACAGCGCCGGCTGCAGCGCCCGGATGTCGTCCAGCAGCCGCTGCGTGGCCGGGTCGATGGCGTGCAGCGCCAGCTCCTGCCGAACGCGCCGGGCCAGGTAGCGCCCAACGGCCTCGCGGTTGACGATGGCCGGCCACAGCGCCGTCGGGTCGAACACCAGCTTCATCATGTTGACCGCGCCGGGCGCGCCTTCGGACCGGTCGTCGCCGATGGCCCAGCGCATCAGGCGGCGGTGGGCGGTGTTGGCATCCAGCAGGTGCCAGAAGCGGTCGAGCACGATGGCCGGATACGGCGCCTGCTTGTCGAGGATGAGCTTCACCGCGTGGCGCACGGCCTGCATCATGGGGGAGGCCTCGTCGGCCGGGGCGCCCAGGCCCTGCTCGGGGTAGGCCGGTGCGAAGCCCGCGGCCAGCAGCATCTGGTTGCGATGCCGCAGCGGCACGTTCAGCTCTTCGGCAAGCTGCAGGATCATGTTGCGGCTCGGGGCCGCGCGGGCCGATTCGAGAAAGCTCACGTGCCGCTGCGACACGCCGGCCGCCAGCGCGAGGGCCAACTGGCTGTAGCCGCGCCGGTTGCGCCAGAAGCGCAGCAGTTGCGCAAAGCGGGAGCCTGCCGCCTCGGGCGGCTCGGCGGGCAGCGGGGCACTGCGGGCTTCATCAAGCATGGCGGGCGTGTCTTCGGACTGGCGCGGGTTCATGGCGGTATTGAAGCAGACGGAAGTAGGTGCCGCGATTACCTGTCGCGTAATTGTGACCCCGCCGGGCGCCGCCAATACTGCAGGCACCTCGACCCGCCCAGTGGAGTGCCCATGCAGCGCGATCCCATCGACTACCCCGCCGATGCGCTTCCCACCCGCGAAGACCACGTTCGCACCGCCGACGGCTGGACGCTGCCGGTGACCGTCACCAGCCCCGGCCTGGGCGCGCGCGGCACGGTGGTGATCTGCTCGGCGCTCGGCGTGCCGCGCCAGTTTTACGATGCCTTCGCGCGGGCGCTGTGCCTGGCCGGTTGGCGCGTCGTGACGTTCGACTATCGCGGCATCGGGCCGGCGCTTGCGAGCGGCCCGGGCGTGCCGCGCTTTGCCGACTGGGGCCGATACGACATCGACGCCGTGCTGAAGTGGGTGCGCGACACGCTCGTCCCCGAAGGCTGCAGCGGCCGCAGGCTGGTGGTGCTCGGACACAGCGCGGGGGGCCAACTGGCGGCCCTGGCCCCGCACATCGTGCATGCCGATGCGCTCGTGCAGGTGGCGTCTTCCCTGGCCAATGCGCGGCTGTGGCCTTGGGGCGGCGGGCTGGGCCGCGTGCAGTTTGCGTGGCTGCTGCACGTGCGGATTCCGCTGGCCGTGCGGTCCGCGCGCGGCGGCTGTCTGCCGCTGTCGAGCATCGGCATGGGGCCGATGGAGATCCCTTCCACCATCCTCGCCGACTGGGCCAGGCTGGCGCGCCGGCGCGGCTACGTGTTCGCGCCGCGCGCCGGTCTGGACACGTCCCGCTACGCGCGGCTGAACGTGCCGCTGCTTGCCTGGGGATTCGACGACGATGCCTTCGCGCCCGCGCGCGCCATCGATGCGCTCGTCGCACAGTTTCCGGCCGCCCGTGTCACGCGCCGGCAGGTGGGCGGCGCCGCGCTGGGCGCCAAGGCCGTCGGCCACATGGGTTTCTTCCGTGCGTCGTCGGGGGCGCCGTGGTGGCGCGAGACCATCGCCTGGCTCGATGCGCTCGCCTGAGCGTGCCGCCTCAGAAGGTGTAGACGATCCCCGTGCCGCCAAAGTAGCTCTGCCTGGTCTGCACGATCGGGCTCCTGGCGGCGTTGCCGAGCAGGCGCGTGGCGCCCACGGCGGTCTGCAGTGCCCAGTGGCGCGAGAAGGTATGCCGCCACGCCACCGTGACGGAGACGGCCGTGGCGCCGCCCTTGGCGTCGTACTCGGCAAAGCCGCTGTTGGCCGACTGTTGCGGCGTCACCCCGAAATAGGTCTGCATGTACTTGCGCGAGCCGAAGTGCAGGCTCGGGTTCACGCTGATCGTGTCGTTGCCCCATTCCACGACGGGTGTGTTCAGGTCGAGATGCCCGGACCAGCCGCGCTCGCGGTGGCTGATCGGCACTTCCAACGTGGCGCTGGCGGTGGCGTCGCCCCACACCTTGGTGCCGACGGTGAACACGCCCAGGAACGCGCCCTTGATGTCGCCCATCCCCTTCAGGTGGTCCGAGCCTGCGCGCCCGTAGCGGTTGCGCTCGGTGCGGCCGGCGTCGTACGACAGCGCGGCCGACGCGAACATGCCGTTCAGGAAGCGGATGGCATAGCCGGCACCGCCCTGCAGCGGGTCGATGAACCAGCCGTTGCCGAAGTCCGCCCGGAAGCCTGGCCCGGCGGTCACGGTGTACTGCTTGCTGCCTTCGTAGCGCGGCGCCGCCCCCACGTTGAGCGACAGCGAATACGACGCCTCGTCGGCATGGACCGGCGACGGCAGCCACAGGCCGGTCAGCATGGCCAGACACGGCACGGAAAACCGCAGGGAAAGACGGGAGAGACGTTTGGACACGGTCGGGACCTCTTGAAGGATCTTCGGAAGAAGGAAGAGCCCGCAGTCTGGCCAGTGGCCGCCCGCACGTCTGTCTGGAAATTGCCGGGAAGTTGTGCGCAATTGTGTGCGAGTGTCTGCAAGTTTTTCCGGGCCAACCACTCGCAAGGCAGCGCGCATACACTGCCGGCCATCAAAAGAACAAACGGGGGTATGAGCGATGACCGAGGGGCCGCTCAAGACCAAGGTGCTGCTGATCGAGGACGACGATCGCCTCGCGCAGCTTGTCAGTGAATACCTGGGCAACTACGAATTTGCGGTCGACGTGGTGCGCCGCGGCGACATCGCCGTGGCCGCCGTGCGCGAGCACCAGCCGGCGCTGGTGATCCTGGATCTGATGCTGCCGCACATGGACGGCATGGAGGTGTGCCGGCGCATCCGGGCGTTTTCGCGCGTGCCGGTGCTGATCCTGACCGCCCGCGTCGACACGTACGACCAGGTCGCGGGCCTTGAGATCGGCGCCGACGACTACGTGCTCAAGCCGATCGAGCCGCGTCTGCTGGTGGCCCGCGCGCGCGCATTGCTGCGCCGCGCGTCGCCGGCCATGTCGACGTCCGAGCCGGCGACGCCGCGCGACGACACGCTGGTCTTTGGCGAACTCGTCATCTCGCCGCCGAACCGCACCGTCACGTGGCGCGGGCAGCCGGTCGATCTGAAGACGGCGGAGTTCAACCTGCTGCTGATCCTGGCGCGCGCCGCCGGCACCGTGCTCAGCCGCGACGACATCCTCAAGCAGCTGCGCGGCATTGAATTCGACGGGCTGGACCGCACGGTCGATTCCGGCATCTCGCGCCTGCGCCGCCGCTTTGGCGACGCGTCGCCCGAGCCGCACAAGATCAAGACGATCTGGGGGCGCGGCTACCTGTTCAGCCCCTCGGCCTGGGAGGATTGAGCGTGTTCAAGTCATTGTTCAAGCTGTATGCGATGGTCGTGCTGGCGGCTGCGCTGGCGCTGGTCGCCGTCAACAAGTCGTTCGTCCTGCTGTTTCATGACACGCTCACGCACGGCGAGCGCGAACTGCGCAAAGGCTACGCCTTCGCCCTGCGGGAATACCTCGATCGCGCCGGCGACGCCCGCGAGGCTGCCATCGCGCGGCTGAACGACAACGCGTGGGAGAGATTCGATGTCGTCGATCCGGCCGCCGTGCCTGCGTTGTCCGCGCAACAGCGGCGCGACCTCGCCCAGGACAAGCTCGTGCTGCTGACGAACGGCAAGGACTACTACCTGCCGCTGCGGGACGGCGCCGTGCTGCACGCGCACGCCGACGACATCGACTACAGCCATATCAAGGCGATGGCCTACGGCCTGATTGCCATTGCCGCGCTGCTGCCGCTGATGCTGTGGGTGTGGTCGCACTGGCGCGACCTGCGCACGCTCGAAGAGGCCGCACGCGCCTTTGGTGCCGGCAGGTTGTCCACGCGCGCCAATCTGCGCAAACGCTCGAACGTGTATGCGCTGGCGCGCCAGTTCGACGACATGGCCGAGCGCATCCAGGGCTCGATCCAGCACCAGCGCGAGATGATGAACGGTATCTCGCACGAGCTGAAGACGCCGATCGCGCGGCTGGAATTCGGCATCGCGCTGCTGCAGTCACCGCTGTCCGACGATCAGCGCGCCGTCCGCGTCGATGCCCTGCGCCGCGACGTGCGGGAACTCGATGAACTGGTGACCGAGCTGCTTGCGCTGAGCCGCCTCGAGCAGGGCGCCACGCATCTCGTGCTGATGCGCGTGGCGGTGGGCGAATGGCTCGACAGCGTGGTCGGCAGCGTTGCCAATGACGTGGCCGATCGCCAGCTCGCGCTGGTGGTACACGCCGATGCCGCACCTACGCACCACGTATGCGACCCGCGTCTGGTGGCACGCGCGCTGCTCAACCTGATCCGCAACGCCTTACGCTATGCGCAGCACACCATCATCATCCGGGCCGAAGCGGGCCCGGCAGGTGCGCTGTGCCTGACGGTGGAGGACGACGGGCCCGGCATTCCGCCTGCCGACCGCGCGCGCGTGTTCGAACCGTTCCTGCGCCTCGATGCGAGCCGCGATCGGCACACCGGCGGCTTCGGCCTCGGGCTGGCGATCGTGCGCCGCATTGCGCTCGTGCACGGCGGCGAGGTGCGCCTCGACGCGGCGCCCGGTGGCGGCGCACGCTTTGCGGTGCAGTTGCCTGCGATGGCGATGCCGCTGATTTAGCCCCGCGGCTTCGCGGCGGCTCAGTTGGGCTCGTCGCTGCCGGGCCGGTGCAGGAACGCGCTCGGGCTGCTGCCGAAGGCGCGCCGAAACATCGCCGAAAACGCGCTCTGGCTGTTGTAGCCGAGCGCCTGCGCCACCTGCGCGAGCGGCATCCCCTGCGACATCATCGGGATGGCGCTGGCGAGCACGGCCTGCTGTCGCCATTGCGAGAAGCTCACACCCAGTTCATCGCGGAACCGCCGCGCCAGCGTGCGCGTGCTGGCGCCCACGTGGCGGGCAAGATCGTCAAAGGTGAGCGATGTGCCGGGGTCGGCCATCACGCGCTCGCACAGGGCGCGCAGGCGCTTGTCGGCGGGCATCGGCAGATCGAGCGGCAGCGGCGCACTACGGCGCAGCTCGTCGAGGATGAGCGTGGCGAGCGCCTGCTCGCGCGCCGCGGGCAAGGGCTGGCGCACGTCCATCGCGGCAATCAGCTCGCGCAGCAGCGGCGAGACCTCCATGACGCGGCACTGCGTGAGCGTGCCCGTCACCACCGACGGGTCGGCATACAGCGTGCGCAGGAAGGCGGCCTCCACGACCCACACCTCGTGCTCGATACCCGGCGGAATCCAGATCGCCCGCGAGGGCGGCACGACCCACGCCGTATCGCCGGCCTGCACGCGCAGCACGCTGTTGTGGCTGTACGCCACCTGCGCCCACGGATGCGTGTGGCGCGGGAAGCGCGTGTTGGCGTCCATCTGCCGCGTGTAAAGCCGCACCGGCCGTGCCGGCGTGGGCGGCGTGCGGCCTTCGATGTCGGTGGGCAGGATGCGCTGCGGCATGGCGGGTTTGCGACAGGGACGATCCGGCGAGTCTAAAACGGCTGGCAGGGCTTGTCGAAAGCCCCTGCGCGATGGCAGGCTATCGGCCGCGTCACCGTGTTGGACGCCATACAACGACAAAGTGGATCGCAGGACGGACAACCGCCGCGATCTCGACAAAACGCCGCCGCCCATGAGGCCGCGGTGAAGGGTGCGAATCATGCAAACGGGAAATCACGCGCGCTGCCGGAGCGCGCGCTGGCTGGCGGGCCTGCGCCGGCCATGGGGCGCCGTGCTTGCGGCGGGCGCCATGCTGTCGGCATCGGCCGCCCAGGCCGATATCAGCGTCATCCAGTCCTTGCCGCTCACGGGCTCACAGGCCGCGACGGGGCGGGCGCTCCACGCCGGCGCGCGGCTGTATTTCGACTGGCTCAATCTCGAAGGCGGTATCAATGGCGAGACCATCCGCCTGGTCGCCCGCGACGATGAACAAAAAGTCGAGCAGACCGTGCGCAACGTGCGCGACATGGCGCGCATCGACAACCCTGTCGCGGTGCTCACGGTGGTCGGTACCGCCAATGTCGAAGCGCTGATGCGCAACCGCGTGCTGGCCGAAGCGAACCTGCCGCTCGTCGGCCCGGCCACCGGTGCCTCGACCATGACCGGCGACCCCCTCGTGTTCCCCATCAAGGCGAGCTACCAGCAGGAGATCGACAAGATGGTGAGCGCGCTCGTCACCATCGGCATTACGCGCATCGGCGTGCTGTACCAGGACGATGCGCTGGGCAAGGAAGCCCTGGCCGGCGTGGAGGGCACGCTCAAGGCCCACAAGCTGGCGATTGCGGCCACCGCCTCGTACCCGCGCAATACCGCAGCGGTGGGTGCGGCTGTCGACAAGCTGCTCGACGCCGATGTGCAGGCGATCTTCCTTGGCGCCACTGCCGAGCCGGCCGCGCAGTTCGTCAAGCAATACCGCGCGCGCGGCGGCGGCGCGCAACTGCTGGGACTGTCGTCCATCGACCCCGGCATCCTGCTCAAGGTGGCGGGCATCGATGCGGTGCGCGGCTATTCGCTCGCGTTGGTGATGCCCAACCCCGGCAAGGCCGTGAACCCGATCATCCGAGAATTCAACCGGGCGCGTGCCGTGGTGGGCGCCAAGGATGTTGAGCCGTCGTTCCGGGCAGTGGAGGGGTTTGTTGCCGCCAAGGTACTCGCTGAAGCGATGCGGCGTGCGGGGCCCAAGCCTACGCGGGAGCAGGTGCGTCGCGAACTGGCGCACCTGCGCAACTTTGATGTGGGCGGTGGGTTTGTGGTGGATTTTTCGGACCGGTCTCGGCCTGGGTCGCACTATGTGGAGTTGGGGGTGGTGGGGCCTAATGGGTTGGTGATTCAGTAGGGGTTTTGGGGGGTGGGGGTTGTTGTTTGATTTTGTTGCTGGTGGTGCATCCCTTGTATCGTCCCCTGCCGGGGCCGACTTACTTTTCTTTGTCTTGCCAAAGAAAAGTAAGCAAAAGAAAGGCGCGCCCGAGAT
>NZ_LWRX01000245.1:0-3650 GCF_001683835.1 Ralstonia sp. RL
GCAAAAGAAAGGCGCGCCCGAGATGGCGACTTCCCCTTGGATTTGTGTCGCGGGAAGGGAGGGGAGGCAAACTCGCTGCGCTCAGACAGGCCTCCCCTCTTTATCCTTCCCGCAACAAAAATCCAAGGCGCCATCTAGGGCAAGGGAAAAGCAAACCGTCGAACACGAAGCGAGCTACCAGGGGCTCGCTTTTTCGTTTACACCGGCATACCGAGTGTTTGGCCGTTCCTGCCCTAGATGGCGCCTTGAATTTCTGTTGCAGGGAGGAAAAAGGAAGGGAAACTGTCTGAGCGAAGCGAGTTTTTCCCTTCCCCTCCCTGCGACATAAATTCAAGGAGTCTTTCGCCATCTCGGGCGCGCATTTCTTTGCTTACTTTCTTTGGGCAAGACCAAAGAAAGTGAGTCAGCCCCGGCAGGGGATGAAACAAGGGATGCACCAACAATCCAGAACTCAAAAAAAACACCCATCAACGCCCAGCCCCGTTGTGCCGCCGTGACGCCACGCGTGCAGTACACAACGCTTTGGAACCCGCATTGACCGACGTTGACACACATCAACCCGACACTCACATCGCGGTTTTAGGATGACCTATCGCCCCACTAGAACCGCCCCATGTTTCCGTTCGCCAAGCCGGCCGATCCTCCGTCCGCCGCCAACGACAGCGCTTTCCGCTGGTCGGCTCCCCAGGTGCGCGCGCTCGCGCAGCGTTTTGATACGCACGGCCCGCGCTATACCTCGTATCCGACGGCTGACCGCTTTCACAACCAGTTTGGCAACGCCGATTACCTCGACGCCTTGCACCGCCGCGCCGCGATCGCGCCTGCGCTGCATGCGCCGCTGTCGCTGTACATGCACCTGCCGTTCTGCGCGAACCTCTGCTACTACTGCGGCTGCAACAAGGTCATCACGAAGGACCGCTCGCGCAGTGCACGCTATGTTGAAACGCTCGCGCGTGAGATGGCCATGGTGGCCAACCAGATCGGCCCACTGCGCCGCGTGACGCAATTGCACTGGGGCGGTGGCACGCCCACGTTCCTCGCGCACGACGAGATGCGCGCCGTGATGGCCGCGACGCGCGAGCATTTTGCGCTGATGGGCGACGCCGAAATCTCCGTCGAACTCGACCCGCGCCACGCCGACGACGCCACGCTCGAAGTCCTGGCCGAGATCGGCTTCAATCGCGCAAGCCTCGGCATTCAAGACTTCGACCCCGAGGTGCAGCGCGCCGTGCATCGCACGCAGAGCGTGGAAGAGACGCGCCGCGTGGTCGACACCGCGCGCCGGCTGGGCTTCGAGTCGATCAGCTTCGACCTGATCTACGGCTTGCCGCATCAACGCACCGAGACCTTCAACGCCACGCTCGATCGCGTGCTGGAGATGGCGCCCGACCGGCTGTCCGTCTACAGCTACGCGCATCTGCCGCACCTGTTCAAGCCGCAGCGCCGCATCGATCTGCTCGCGCTGCCGACCGCCGACGAAAAACTCGATTTGCTGGCGATGACGGTGGAGCGCCTCGTCGCCGAGGGTTATGTCTACATCGGCATGGACCACTTCGCTCGGCCTGACGATGCGCTTGCCATCGCGCAGCGTGAAGGGCGGCTGCAGCGCAATTTCCAGGGCTATTCCACGCACGCCGATTGCGACATGCTGGCGTTTGGCGTGTCCGCCATCAGCCGCGTGGGCGATGTGTATGCGCAGAACGAAAAGGATCTCGACGCGTACTACGCGCGCATCGATGCCGGCGAACTGGCCGTGCTGCGCGGCATGTCGCTCACGCCGGACGACCACGTGCGCCGTGCGCTGATCGGCGAGCTGATGTGCGGATTTGAACTGAACATGCGCACCTTCGGCGCGCGCCACGGGCTGGACTTCAAGCGCACCTTCGCAGATGAGCTGCGGGAGCTGGCGCCGCTGGAGGAAGCCGGGCTGGTGCGGGTGGGGGACGAACGCATCGTCATCACGCCGCAAGGGCGGCTGCTCGTGCGCCGCATCGCGATGGTCTTCGATTCGCACCTGCGCCAGGCGGGCACGGAGCGTGCGGTGGAAGCCGGGGGCAAGCCCGTCGGCTTCGTTCCGCGCTACTCCAAGGTGGTCTGACGCAGCGTCAGGCCGTCGCGGCTTCGAACTGCTCGGCGCGCGTTTCCGTCGCGGCTGCCACGGTCTGCGGCCAGATTTCCGCCAGGCGCAGCAGGTTGGTCGAACCGGCCTGGCCGAACGGCATGCCCGCCGTGATGGCGATCTGGTCGCCCGACACGGCAAAGCCTTCACGTGCGGCGGCCCGGCACGCCGCGTCCACCATCTCGTCGACATTGCTCACATCGGGGCTGACCGTGCTGTGCACGCCCCACGCGATGGCCAGCCGGCGCGCCGTGTCCAGGCGCGGCGTGATGCTGACGATGGGCGCCAGTGGCCGCTCGCGTGCGGCGCGCAGGCTCGTCTTGCCGCTGGACGTGTACGTGACGGTGGCCACTGCGCCGAGGATGTGCGTCACGTCGCGCAAGGCCGCGCAGATGGCGTCCTGGCGCGTCGGCAGCGGCGGTTGATGCTGCGCGTCGATCAGGTTGCGGTAGAGCGGGTCGCGTTCGGTCTCGGCAATGATGCGGTTCATGATGCTGACCGCCGCCACCGGATGCTTGCCGCTGGCCGACTCGGCCGACAGCATCACGGCATCGGTGCCGTCGTACACGGCGCTGGCCACGTCGGAGGCCTCGGCGCGCGTCGGCACCGGCGCTTCGATCATCGATTCCAGCATCTGCGTGGCCACGACCACCGGCTTGCCATGCTGGCGCGCCATGCGCAGGATGCGCTTCTGCACGCCGGGCACGCGCTCGGGCGGCAGCTCCACACCCAGATCGCCGCGCGCCACCATCAGCGCGTCGGAGGCCTGCACGATGTCTTCGAGGTGCAGCAGCGCGGCGGGCTTTTCGATCTTCGAGAGCAGCCCAGCCCGGTCGCCGATGATCTCGCGTGCGGCGATCACGTCTTCGGCGCGCTGCACGAACGACAGCGCAATCCAGTCCACACCCAATGACAGCGCGAAGTCGAGATCGCGCAGGTCTTTCTCGGTGAGCGCGGGGATGGGGATCACAGCGTCCGGCACGTTCACGCCCTTGCGGTCCGACAGCGGGCCGCCATCGACCACGCGCGTGACGATGGCCGTCGGGTCGGCGGCTTCCACGGCCAGGCGGATCTTGCCGTCGTCCAGCAACAGCGACTGGCCCGGCGCGGTAGCGGCGTACAGCTCCGGGTGCGGCAGATGCACGCGCGTGACATCGCCCGGCGTCGGGTCGCGGTCGAGCACAAAGCGATCCCCGTTCTTGAGCACGACGCGGCCGTCGGCGAACGTGCCGATGCGCAGCTTCGGGCCTTGCATGTCAGCGAGGATGCCGATCGGGCGACCGGTCTCGGCCTCCACCGCGCGCACGGTGTCGTAGCGCTTGCGGTGGTCTTCGTGCGAGCCGTGGCTGAAGTTCAGGCGGAAGACGTCCGCGCCGGCGTCGAAGAGGGCGCGGATGGTGTCTTTGTCGCTGCTGGCGGGGCCTAGGGTGGCGAGGATTTTGGTGTTGCGGAAGCGGCGCATCGTGGATGGCTCCGGTGGGCTGGCTATTGCTTGCTGCGTTTGCGGACCTTGGTGGTTCATCTCCCTTTC
>NZ_LWRX01000076.1:0-11237 GCF_001683835.1 Ralstonia sp. RL
CCCGGCGCTGCTGGTCAAGCTCGTCATGGGTGGCGTATGAGTCTGGTGGAACAGATCTACGAAGCGGCATCCCACGCGGGCTTGCTGAAGGAGTGCCTCTGGCGCCCCGCCGACGGCTCGCCGCCGCAGAGCCATCCGGTCGGCTTCGCCGCGCCGGATGGCACGGTGCTCGACGGCTTGGCCCTGAGCACCGAATACGCGATCTCCTACCCCGCATCCGTCTTCACCGGTCTTGCGTCCCGTGAGGCGGTCGAGATCGACGGCGCAACGTTCCTGGTGCGCGACATCCGGGCCGTGGGCGACGGCTCCGAGATGCGCGCAACCCTCACGAGGGCCTGACCCATGGCCGACAACTCGATCCGCGAGCGCATCCTGCTCGCGGTGGCGGCGGCTGTCCGGCCCGCGGCCGAGGCGTTCGGGGCCGGTCTGCACCGTTCGCCGGCGGTGGCCATCAGCCGGGAGCAATGCCCGGCGCTGGTGGTGTTTCCGGAAATCGACGCCATCACCGAACGCGCCAACGACCGCGTGACGCGGGAACTCACTGTCCGCCTCGTGGCGCTCACGCGCGCCGTGCCGCCTGCCGTCCCCGAGACCGCGGCCGATGGGCTGCTCACGGCAGCGCACGCTGCCTTGATGACGGACGGCACCCTCGGCGGTCTGGCCTTGGGGCTGCGCGAAGTCGATGCCGAATGGGAGATCGAGGACGCCGATGCGGTGGCCGTGGCGCTGCCGGCGCGCTACCGCATCACGTACCGGACGCTGGCCAACGATCTTTCAACCCTTGGATGAACACCCATGACCGTACTTGTCCTGACCCGCTCGCACACGCATGCGGGCAAGCCCTATGCGCCCGGTGACCGGATCGAGGTGGACGTGGCCACGGCCGACTGGCTAATCGCGCACGACATCGCCAAGCCGGGGCCGGCCGCCCCTGTCGCCAACCCCGACACCGCACCCGAACCGAAACCTCTCCCACGCAAGGAACCCAAGCCATGAGCACCTATGCATCATTCCAAGGCCGCGTCTTCCTCGGCAAACGCGACGCGGCCGGCCTGCCCATCGAAGTGCGCTCGCCCGGCAACGTGGCTGAGCTGAAGCTTTCGCTCAAGACCGACGTGCTGGAGCACTACGAGAGCCAGACAGGCCAGCGCTCGCTCGACCACCGGATGGTCAAGCAAAAGTCGGCCACGGTGAACCTCACTATCGAGGAGTTCACGAAGGAGAACCTCGCCCTCGCGCTGTACGGCAACCACGTCACCGGCTCGGGCGGCACGGTGACCGGCGAACCGGTAGGTGGCGCCGCGCCGGTCGTGGGCGACCGCTACTTCCTCGCGCATCCCAAGGTGTCGTCGCTGGTCGTGATGGATTCGGCCGGCACGCCCGCCACCTTGACCCTGGGCACCCACTACACCGCCGACACCGATTTCGGTGCCCTCCAGTTTCTGGAGATCACCGGCTTCACGCCGCCGTTCAAGGCCAGCTACGCCTACGGCGTCGCCACCGAGATCGGCATCTTCACGCAGGCACTGCCCGAGCGTTACCTGCGGTTGGAAGGCGTCAACACCGCACAGGGCAATGCCAAGGTGCTGGTCGAGCTCTACCGCGTCGCGTTCGATCCGCTGAAGGAGATCTCCTTCATCTCGGACGAGTACAACAAGTTCGAGCTGGAGGGCTCGCTGCTGGCCGACTCGACCAAGCCCTTCGACGCGCTGCTCGGCCAGTTCGGCCGCATCGTGCAGCTCTGAGCCGGGGTGAGCCATGAGTGATCTGGAAACCCTGATTCCGCAATCCGTGGAGCTGGTCATCGACGGTGAGCCCCTGGCCATCAAGCCGTTGAAGGTCGGCCAGATGCCGGGCTTCCTGCGTGCGATCACGCCGGTGATGCAGCATCTCACCGGCGGCGAGATCGACTGGCTCGCGCTGTTCGGCGAACGCGGCGATGACCTGCTGTCGGCCATCGCCATCGCGGTGGGCAAGCCGCGTGCATGGGTGGATGAACTCGCCGCCGACGAGGCGATCTTGCTGGCGGCCAAGGTGATCGAGGTGAATGCCGATTTTTTTACCCGGACGGTGATCCCCAGGATCGACACCCTGTTCGCGCAAACGAAGCTGCCACCGGGGAGCAAGGCGGCTGGTTCGACACCGTCCAGCACCTGATCGCGCACGGCCACCGCCTGCCCGACATCCTCGACTACACCCTGGCGCAGGTGCGCGGCTTCGTCGCCGCGACGGCGCGCACCGACGCGGCCCGCGATGCGCGGCTGCTGTCGCTCGTCGCCATCGGCACGCGCGGCGACGCCCGCCATCTCGACCAGACCCTCGACCAGCTCACCCATCGGGCCACTGACCATGCGCATCTCCGTCCGCATCGATAGCAAGGCTGCGCAGGCGCAACTGCGCCGCTGGGGCGGCGAGTTCCGCGACAAGGTCAAGAAGGCGGTGGCGCGCGCCATTGCCAGCGAGGCGGTCGAACTCAAGCAGGACGTGCGTAGCCACGCCGCGAGCCAGATGGCAGTGGTCAAGAAGTCCTTCCTCAAGGGCTTCACCGCCAAGGTGCTGGACAAAGACCCGAACCGCCTGCCTGCACTCTACGTGGGCTCGCGCATTCCGTGGTCGGGCATGCACGAGCGCGGTGGCCTGATCGCCGGTCGGATGCTGATCCCGTTGCACGGGCGGGTCGGCAGGAAACGCTTCAAGGCCCAGATCGCCGAGCTGATGCGTGGCGGCAATGCCTATTTCATCAAGAACGCAAAGGGGAACATCGTCCTGATGGCCGAGAACATCAAGGAACACGACCGGCCGTTGGCGGGCTTCAAGCGCCGTTACCGCAAGGCCGAAGGCGTCAAACGACTCAAGCGGGGCGCGGACATTCCGATTGCCGTGCTGGTGCCGAAGGTCGTGCTCAAGAAGCGCCTCGATGTCGAGCGTCTGGTCGCGGGCCGCATCCCGCGTCTGTCGGCGGCTATCGAGAAGCAGATCCGGACGGTGGACTGACGCTCACGCTTCCCACGGGTTGACGATCTGCACGCCAAGACCTTCGAAGTCCTTGACGTTGCGAGTCACCAGCGTCAGGTCGTGCTGCAAGGCCGTCGCTGCCAGCAGGCCATCGATGACCGGCAAGGTGCGACCGGCGCTGGCCTGCACACGGCCCCAGCGGTCGGCGACCTCCGCGTCGATGCCCAGCACCCGACCGAGGAAGTAATTGGGCAACCCCACTTCCAGCCAGTCCGTGAGGGTCTGGCGGAAAGCGGGATCGGCGACGCCTTCGATGCCTTTGCGGATTTCGCCCAGGCTGAGGACGGAGAGATACAGCGACTGGCGCGGGCGCGCTTGCATCCACGCCACGACCTTCGCGTCGGCCTTGCGGTTGCGCAGTTCGGACAGGACGTTGGTGTCGACGAGGTAGCTCAAAACGTGATCTCGCGCGGCAGGCTGCGGCTACGTTCGAATTCGATTTCGTCGTGCCCCGCCAGCGGCGAGGCGCGCATGAAGTCCACCAGCGACTGCTCGCCGCCGGAAAGCCGGTCGAACAGCTCGCGCGACAGCACCACGGCGACGGACTTGCCGTGCAGCGTGATGTCCTGCGGCCCTTCCTGCGCCGCGTGCTTGACCAGTTCCGAGAACCGCGCCTTGGCGGTTTGCATTTGCCAGCTTTGCATGACAGCCTCCTGACGACCCAACAAGTCTGACCATAATAGTTAGAACTCTACCCGAATCCTACCCTCATGGCAAACCGCATTTCCGTCCTCGTCGCGCTCGAAGGGGCCGACGAGGGGCTCAAGCGCGCCATCACGTCCGCCGAGCGCAGCCTCGGCGAGTTGTCGGCCACGGCCAAGACCGCTGGCGAGAAGGCCGCTGCCGGGATGGCCCAGGTCAAGGCCGGGATGTCGGCCTTCGGCGATCAGATCTCTACAGCCAAGACGCAGCTGCTCGCCTTCCTGTCGATCAACTGGGCGGCGGGCAAGGTGCAGGAGATCGTCCAGATCGCCGATGCCTGGAACATGATGTCCGCGCGCCTGAAGCTGGCGACCGCCGGCCAGCGCGAGTACGCCGTCGCGCAGAAGGAGCTGTTCGACATCGCCCAGCGCATCGGCGTGCCGATCCAGGAAACGGCCACGCTGTACGGCAAGCTGCAGCAGGCGGTGCGGATGCTGGGCGGCGAGCAGAAGGATGCGCTCACGATCACCGAGAGCATCTCGCAGGCGCTGCGTCTGTCGGGCGCATCGGCCACCGAGGCGCAGTCGTCTTTGCTGCAGTTCGGGCAGGCGTTGGCGTCGGGCGTGCTGCGCGGCGAGGAATTCAACTCCGTCGTCGAGAACAGCCCGCGTCTGGCCAAGGCGCTGGCCGATGGTCTGAACGTACCCATCGGTCGCTTGCGCAAGCTCGCCGAGGAAGGCCGCCTCACTGCTGATGTGGTGGTGAACGCGCTGATGAGCCAGAAAGACAAGCTCGCCAGCGAGTACGCCCAACTGCCGCAAACCGTCAGCCAGTCGTTCGAACGCCTTAAGAACGCCTTTGGGCAATGGATCAGCAAACTCGACGAATCGACCGGCTTCACCAAGAAGCTCGCCGAGGCGCTGACGTGGTTGTCGGAGAACCTCGACACGGTGATGCAGTGGTTGAAGCGCATCGCCGAGGTGGGGCTGGCCGTGCTGATCTACCGCCTGATCCCGGCACTCATCACCGCGTGGCAGACCGCCGGTGCGGCGGCGGTCACGGCCGCCAGTGCAACCGCTGCCGCCTGGACGACGGCCAACTTGTCGGTGTCCGCCGCCGTGGCCAGCGTGGGCGTGCTCAAGACGGCGTTTGCGGTGCTCGGGGCCTTCCTCGTCGGCTGGGAGATCGGGACGTGGCTGTCGGAGAAATTCGAGATCGTTCGCAAGGCGGGCATCTTTATGGTGGAGGTGCTGGTCAAGGCGGTCGAACAACTGCGCTACCACTGGGAAGCCTTCGCCGCCATCTTCACCTCCGACACGATTGCCGACGCCACCAAGCGCCACGAGGCTCGTCTCGCCGAGATGAACCAGATCTTCGCGCAGATGTACGCCGACGCCTCCAAGGGGGCGGATGCCGCCAAGGGCGCGATGAACACGGCAGCCAGCGCCGCCGAGGAGATTGCCAAGCGGCTGGAAGCAGTGCGTCAGGGGACGCAGGAAGCGGTCGGGCGCGGCATCGAGGCGGTTCACAGCGCCCTGGAGAAACTGAAATCTCGCCTCGGCGAGGTCGAACAGGCCGTCGGCAAGGCCAACCAGACGGTCAACGACGCGACCGCGAAGATGGCCGAGGCGTACAAGGGCCTGACCTCCATCGTCGAGGCCAACCTGCAGCGGCAAGTCGAGGCCGTGAAGGCGCGCTACGAGCAGGAGAAGAGCGCGCTGGAACTCTCCAAGCAGTCCGAAGCCGCGCTGATCACGAAGTCCACGCAACTGCTGACCGAGGCGCTGACCCAGCAGACCACGCTGCGGCGGCAGGCCACGACGGACGCGTTGAAGCTGATCGACGACGAGTCCCGCGCCAAGATCGAAGCGGCGCGCCGCGATGGGCAGACCCAGGCCGAGCGCGCGGCCAACGTCACGCGGGTCGAAAACGAAATCCTGGCCACCAAGCGCCAGACGATGACGCAGGCGTTGGCCGAGTACCGTCAGCACATCGACGCGCTCAACGCCGAAGCCAACCGGCATCTGGCCGAGATCAAGCGCATCGAGGAGGAAAAGCGCCAGCTCTCGATGACGACGGAGGAGCGCGTCCGCGACATCCGCCGTCAGGGCATGACGGAATTCGAAGCGACCGAGGACCGCAAACGCCAGATCGCCGAGTACCAGGAGAAGGCGCGCGAGGCGCTGGCCAATGGCGAGTTCGAGCAGGCCCGACAACTCGCGCAGAAGGCGATGGATCTGGCCGCGCAGGTGGCGAGCAGCCAGACCAGCGAGGCCAAGCGCGGTGAAGACGCCCGCAAGCAGTCCGAACAGGCGGTGTCGCAGGTCACCCAACTGGAGGCCCAGTCGCGCGAGGCCTATCGCAAGCAGGAATACGCGCAGGCCGAGGCCTTGATGCGTCAGGCCGATCAGCTCCGCGCCGAACTGGCCCAGAAAACCAAGGATGCCGACGCGCAGATCGCGCAGGGCAAGGACGGCGTCAATCAAGCCATCCAGCGCATCCGCGAGTCGGAGGAGATTCTGAACAAGACGCTGGACGCCGAAGCCAAGGCGCATCAGACGGCGGCACAGTCGGCTCTGACGGCCCGCGACCAGATCAAGCAGACGCTGACGCAGACTTCAGTCGAGATCGATCAGATCACCGCCAAGCTCAAAGACGGCCTGAAGGTCACCATCGACGCCGACACCGCGCGCTTCGACAAGGCCATCGCCGATCTGGACAAGGCGCTCGCCGAGAAGGAGGTGCTGCTCAAGATCCAGGCCGACCTGCAGGAGGCCGAGAAGAAGCTGCAGCAGTACGAGCAGTTGCTCAAGGAAGGCAAGACCCTGCCGGTCGATGCCGACGTGTCCAAGGCGAAGGACGCGCTGGCCAGGCTCAAGACCTACGCCGACCAGAACTCGCAGCTCGAACTGAAGGTGGCGACCGAGAAGGCGCAGGCCGCGATCAGCAATGTCGAGAACCAGATCAAGGCACTGGATCGCATCCAGACCGAATCTCGGCATCAGGTCAGTACCAATGCCGAAGCGGCCCGAGCCGAGATCATGAGCCTGAACGGGGCCAACACCTCGAGCACGCACACGATCTACGTAACGAAGGTGGAAACGAATGCCACCGGCGGTCTGGTCGGGGGTGGCGTGCGCCGCTACGCCGATGGCGGCGCGGTGGCCCCGGCGTTTCCCCGGATGACTGGTGGATCGGTTCCCGGCTCTGGCCACCACGACACCGTGCCGCGCACCTTGGACGCCGGTGCCTTCGTGATTCGCAAGGCCGCTGTGCAGAAATACGGCGGCGGCGCGCTGGCGCGTCTGGCCAATGGCGTCGCCAACTTCGCGGTCGGCGGGCGCGTCGCCTCGTTGGGCAGCGCCGGCTCCACAAGCACCGATCCGGACGGCAAGCCCAGCACGCCGAAACGCAACCGCGAGGCGGTCGAGGCCTTGAAGATGATCGACCTCGGCCTGCAGGGCATGGACGAGTACACGCGCTGGCTGGAATGGAACTACGGTGCGTCGGTCAGCCTCGACATGCGCTGGAAAACGATGGAGAGCTATGGCAAGCAGGCCCAGCAGGATCGGCGCGCGCTGGAGGACTTCATCGACCGCAAGACGCTTACCGGCAACGAGCGCCAGAACCTGGAGCGCATCAAGCAGACGTGGCGGCAGGCGATGGCCCAGCCTCTGCTCTGGGGCAAGGACCTGGAGCGCGAGCTGATCGACTACATGGAGCAGCACCAGGGCGAGTTCTACCGGCGCGGCGGCCTGTCGAAGTCGGACACCGTGCCCGCGATGCTGACGCCCGGCGAGTATGTCGTGAACAAGGGAGCCGTCGCCCGCTACGGCGCCGGCTTCTTCGAGGCGATCAACAACCTGGCCGCTCCGGCGCAGGCGCTGGCCGGTCGCGTGCTGGCGGGCGTGCAGGGTTTCACCTCCGGCGGTCTGGTGCAACCCATCGGGTCCGGGCTGACGCGCCCAGTGCTGCCGAGCGATGGCGGCCCCGCGCGCACCGTGCGCGTGGAACTGTCCTCGGGTGACCGCAAGGTCAACGCCACCGTCGATGCGCGCGACGAGTCGCGCCTTCTGCAACTCCTTGATGCCGCCCGTTCCCGGGCGGTGTGAGTCCTTCCCGATGCAACTGAAGAACCTCTCCGACGAGGTGGCCCTACTGCTGCCAGACGATTTGCTGTGGAGTGATGAGCACGCCTGGACGCCCGCCGTAGCGTCCGCGTCCTACCTCATCACTGGAGCCTTGCTGATCCAGTCGGCGACCCGGCAGGCCGGGCGTCCGATCACGCTGGTGGGCGCGCCCGATATGGCCTGGGTTACGCGCGTCACGGTGGAACAACTGCGTGCCTGGGCTGCGATTCCTGTCGGCAACAACACGGGCCGCTTCGCGCTGACCTTCGCCGATGGCCGCTCGTTTTCGGTGGCCTTCCGCCACGCAGAAACGGCCATCGAGGCCGAGCCGGTATTGGGCATCCCGGCACGCGCCGACACCGACTTCTACCGCCTGACCCTTCGATTCCTGGAGATCTGAGATGCCGATCCAATCCGGCGACGTGAAACTGCTGAAGTCCGCCGTGATGGCGGACGTGCCCGAGGGTGGTGGCGCGCCCACGGGCATCACCATCGCCGACGGCGTCTCCAACGCCATCTTCCCCGACATCTCCGAACTGGATCGTGCCGGCGGCCGGGTCAATCTGCGCAAGACCTTCGTCTCGGTGCAGACCGACGACACCGACACCTACTTCGGGGCGAACGTCATCGTGGCCGAGCCGCCGCAGGATGCCCGCGTCAGCGTCACGCTGTTCTCCACCGAGAAGACCTTCGACACCCGTGAGCAGGCGCAAGTCCGTATCGAGGCCTACCTCAACAAAGGGCCGGAGTGGGCGGGCTACCTGTTCGAGAACCACATCGCGGGCCAGCGCGTCATCCAGCTTTTCCAGCGCGTCACCGACACCATCCCCAATGTCGGCCAGACACTGGTCTTGATCGAGAACGAGGGCCTGGGCACGCAGAAGGAGCAGTACATCCGGGCCACCTCGGTGTCGGTCGTGGAGCGCACCTTCACCTACGACAGCGACCAGGACTACAAGGCCAACGTGGTCACGGTCGAGATCAGCGACGCGCTGCGCTACGACTTCACCGGCTCACCCGCGACGCGCACCTTCACACGCGCCAGCAACAGCACCAAGGTACGCGACACGGTCGTGGCCGACGCGGGCACCTATGTCGGCGTGGTGCCGCTGACGCAAGCTGCCGCCGTCGGCGACTTCACGATCAAGGGCGCGTCCATCTACACGCAGCTGGTGCCCAGCGCCCAGACCGAGACGCCGATCTCCTTCGTCCCGCCGTATGCGGCCGCGGGGCTGCCCGTGCCCGGCGCGGTCCCGGTCAGCTACACGGCCAGCCACGCGTGGACGACGAGCGTGAAGTTCAGCCTGCCGGGGGGATGCCTGCCGGGGTCGCTGGCCATCGCCACGGACGGCATCACGATCTTCGACGACGCTGGCCTGCTCAAGACCGCCAGCGGCACGATGGGCACCATCGACTACGCCAACGGCATCCTGAGCCTCAACTCCGGTTCGATGTCGAACGCGAAGGCGATCACGTACACGCCAGCCGCGCAGATTCTGCGTGCGCCGCAAAGCTCGGAGATTCCGGTCACGCCGGAGTCGCGCAGCCAGTCCTACGTCGGCACGGTCAATCCGGTGCCGCAGCCCGGCACGCTGTCCATCAGCTATATGGCGCAGGGGCGCTGGTACGTGCTGTCCGACGGCGGCAGTGGCTCGCTCAAAGGATTGGATGCCAGCTACGGCGCGGGCACGTTCAACAAGAACACCGGCGCGTTCGTCGTGACGCTCGGAGCGCTGCCCGACGTAGGCAGTTCACTGATCCTGACCTGGAACGTCCCGACGCAAGAGACGCAGCAGCCGCAGGCCAGCCTCAAGGCTTCGCAGAGCCTCGCCTTGAATCCGCCCGCCGGGACTGCGGTACAACCCGGCTCGCTGAGAGTCAGTTGGGAGTACAGCGGTACCAAGACCGCGTCGGCGGCGACGTCTGGCGTGCTGTCCGGGGCAGCCACCGGATTCCTGAGCGCCGCGCAGAACCGTCTCGACTTCGCGCCCAACGTGATGCCGTCAGTGGGCACGCAGCTCACCGTCAGCTACGTCGCAGGCCTCAAGCACGAGGATTCGTTCGCTCACCCCTCCCGCAATGGCGCGGGGCTGCTTCCTGTCACCGCGACCCTCGGAGCCATCGAGCCGGGCTCGCTCGAGGTCGAGTGGAACACGCTGACCGACACGGCGGTGTTGGGTGCGTACACCCTCGCGCAACTGCAGGAAATGGGCGTTCAGGCTGCGTGGCGCGACCCGACCCAGATCGGCCGCGACGACGGCAGCGGCAACGTCGTCCTCAACGGCGCGAGCATCGGCACGGTCAACTACGCCACCGGCGAGGTGATCTTCAATCCGGACGTGACCGTCCGGATTCCGCGCCCGAACTACACCTCGGCGGCCGTCGCGGGAACCGGTCGCTGGCGCCTGAACTATGGCGGCCTGTCCTACGTTGCCGCGCCGTCGCTGTACCCGAACGACGAATCGGGCTACGTGAAGCTACGCTACAACAGAGCGGGCGCGACCAACAATCAAACGGAAACCTTTCAGTTCGCGCCCAGCTTCAAGCTGGTGCCGGGCGTGAACGCCCAGGTGGTAACGGGCACGGTGCTGCTCACGACCAGTGGCGCGCAGCCCTGGGGCGACAATGGTCAGGGCACCTTGCGCGAGTTCACGCCCAGCGGCTGGGTCACGCGCGGCACGATCAACTACCTCTCGGGCGACGTCACTCTCACGTCCTGGACGGCGGGTGTGACCAATGCGATCACGCGCGCCAGTTGCGTGACCACGGTCGGCGAGAACATCTCCAGCGAATTCGTGTTCCGCACCGGCGCGGCCCCGCTGCGACCGGGATCGGTCTCGATCCAGTACGCCCGCGCGGTCGGTGGCACGCAGAACGTGACGGCAGGCATCGACGGCAAGATCGAGGCGACCGGCATCAACGGCAGTGTCGACTACGAGACCGGCCTGGTACGCGTGCGCTTCGGCACGACGGTCACGGCGGCCGGCAACGAGAGCGAGCCGTGGTACGCCGCCGACCGCGTGGGGACGGACGGCAAGATCTTCCGGCCCGAGCCGGTGGCTGCCTCCAGTGTGCGCTACAGCGCAGTGGCCTACAGCTATCTGCCGCTGGATGCCGATCTGCTCGGCATCGATCCGGTGCGGCTGCCCAGCGATGGGCGAGTGCCGATCTTCCGTCCGGGTGGCTTCGCCGTCGTCGGCCACACCGGCAAGATCACCACCTCGGTCAGCAACGGCCAGACCATCGATTGCGCCCGGGTGCGCCTGTCGCGCGTGCGCGTGGTCGGCCACGACGGATCGGTGATCCACACCGGCTACACCGCCGATCTCGAGGCCGGCACGGTCACCTTCACCAACGTGACGGGCTACAGCCAGCCGGTGACCGTCGAGCACCGCATCGAGGACATGGCCGTGGTGCGCGACGTGCAGATCAACGGCGAGATCAGCTTCA
>NZ_LWRX01000039.1:0-39471 GCF_001683835.1 Ralstonia sp. RL
TCGACAGCTACCTGATCCGCTATCCGGACGGGGCGGAGATTCCCCCACATACCGACCCGGTCGCCGATGGCCGCCACTACCGGCTCAACATCGTGCTGAAGTCGCCGCGTTCGGGCGGGGAATTCGTCTGCGCCAGCCCGATCTTCCAGACGCGGCGCATCAAGCTGTTCCGCCCCGATGCATGTGAGCACAGTGTCACGCGGGTGGAGGGCGGCAGCCGCTATGTGCTGTCGGTGGGCTGGGTGCTGGGGCGGCGCCGTGGATAAGGCGGTCTTCTACAGCAACGCCTGGTTCAGCAGCCTGCCGGGCCATGCGGCCGATGCGCTGCTGGAGGCGGCCGTTCCGGTGCCGGTGGCGGCGGGCGGGTTGCTGTTCCGTCAGGGCGATCCGGTCGGCGCGGGTTCACACGCGTTCTTTGGTGTGGCCGGCGGCGTGCTGAAACTGTCGGTCTTCAATGCCGACGGCGATGAGGCCATCCTCGCGCTGGTCGAGCCGGGCAACTGGTTTGGCGGCGTATCGACGCTCGATCAGCAACCGCGCGGCCATTGCGCGATTGCGCTGGAAGACGCCGAAGTGCTGGCCGTCAGCGGGGAGCGCTTCGACGCGTTGATGCGCGATGCCGCCTTTGCCGGCGCGATGGCGCGGCTGGTGGCCACGCGCCTGCGGCTCGCCTATGGTTCGCTCGCCGGTGCGGCGCTGCAGGGCACGCGGGCGCGCGTGGCGAGGCGCATTGCGATGCTCGCCCATGGCGACGTCTCGCAGTCGGCAGAAGGGCGTACGACCATCTCCACTTCGCAGGACGCGCTGGCCATGATGCTCGGCATCAGCCGCCAGACGCTGAGCAAGGAGCTGCAGGCGCTCGTCAAGCTGGGCGCGATCCGCTTGCGCTACGGCCATATCGAAATCGACGACATGGCCTTGTTGGTGAGCGCCACCGCAACGCGCGCCGACTGACGCCGCGCCCTCAGGCCAAGCGCGGCACCTCGTACACCAGCGCGGGCTGCAGCGTGTCGATGGCCTCCACTGGCTCGGGCGGACGCCACATGAACAGCGAGAACGTCATCTTCTCGGGCGCCACGTCGATGATGGTGAAGCCGTTCTTCTCGGTCGGGCGCAGGGCTTCCTGCATGGCGACCGACAACGCCGGCGTCGTCTCGATGCTGCGGAAGGCCGACGGAAATGCCAGGTCGCCCGTGCCCAGCGTGCCCGTCATGACCGTGTGGACGGGTTGCACGAGTGCGAGCTCGCCCGAGCGCGACATCGACCCGGCGGCCGATGCGTGGAAGTCTCCCTGCACGATCACGGCGGCGCGGCGCTTCTGCTGCGCCAGCGCAGCGACCAGGCGCTGATGCTGCGCATGCCAGCCGCTCTGCCAGCCCGGCTTGGGCACGTTGCCGACCAGCCGCCCGGTCTTCTTGTCGAGCAGATCCGGATACCAGTCGCCGAGCTTGCCCGATGAATACGCAAACGGCAGCGACGGCACATGGAAGAAATGCGCGGTGTCTTCTGCGCGCGTGCGTGCCACGACCCAGTCTTCCACCCATTGCGGCACCACGCGCGCGTGCATGCCCTTGTTGTCGAGAAAGCGGCGGCAGTCGTACAGCACGGCTTCGAGCAGGGCGCCATAGCGCAGCGTGCCGAAGGCGCTGTTCGTGTCGGCGGGCATGCCGGCCTTGTCGCCGCCGGGCAGCCACACGGGGCGGTTGGCATCGGGCAGGAACTCGGGGTAATAGCGGTGCTGCGTCAGCTCCGCGCCGACCAGGCCGTACGGTTCGGGCGGCAGCGTGGCGACCTTGTCATCGAACTCGTCGTTCTCGAAGGTGTCGTGGTCGTCCGTCAGGAAGTACGCGGGTGTGGAGCGCAGCGTGGTGCCGTACAGACCGGCGATCTGGTAGTCGCACACGCGGGTGAAGATGGCTTCGTTCTTCGGATGCGACATCGGCACCGACATGTCGAGCGCGCCGCCGAACTTTTCCCACATGAGCTCGCGCACCTGGCGCGCGAACGGCTTGTTCTGCGAGGTCTGGAGATCCCAGTAGATGTGGTCGCCGTTGGCGATCACGGTGTCGGGCGCGAACGACATGCCGCGCGCCAGCAGCCGGCGGCGTGCGTTCATGTCGAGCCACGCCGTCTTGCCGGCCAGGGGTGGGCCGTCGTAGCCGCCGGCACACGTGTAGGCCAGGATGCGCAGGCGTGCCGGCGTGGCGCCGGGCGCGGGGAAGGTCTTGAGCGACCAGGCATCGGCCAGCGGTTTGCCGCCGGCATCGACGATGCGCAGCGTGTACGGCGTATCCGCTTGCAGGCTGCGCGCGTCGAAGCGCCAGAAGCGGCCGGCGGTATCGGTCTGCTCGCCGGCGATGCGCTTGCCGTTGACGAGCAGCCACGGCGCACGCGGCAGCGGCGCCTGGAACGATGCCTTGATGAGGAACCGGTTGTGGCTGGCCGCCGGAATCAGGTGCACGAGCTGGCCGGCATGCCAGTTGGCATCGGCAGCGTGCGCGGCTTCCGGCAGGCTCAGGCCCAGGGCGCCCAGGCCCGCGGCGGCGGTGCCCAGCGTCAGGAAGTCGCGCCGGCTGATGCCGTGCGGCGGTGTCGTGTGCGGCGGGGTACGGGAGGGCATCGTCGATCCTCTGGCGGGGTGCGGAGCCGCCATCGTGCCCAGCCCGAGCCAGCCTGAATGTTCAGGTTTTGACAATCTACGGGTTAGCCCTCAACCGCCCGCCCATGACAAACGCCCCGATGGCCGAAGCCACCGGGGCGTTGTCAGGTCAGCGATGCCCGATCTGCGGCTTGCCGATCAGTAGCCCCACACCTGCATCTCGTTCACCGAGTAGCCCCATTGCGTGGCCCGCTGCGTGCCGTACATGCGCACATAGCGGCCGCTGCCCTTCAGGTTGGCCAGCGACGTGTGACCCCAGGACGCCCCGTTCGAGGTCGAGTAGAGGTTGGTCCAGTTCACGCCGTCGTTGGAGGTCTGGATGGAATACACCTTGGCGCCCGCGTCCCAGTACAGGTCGACGCCGGTGATGGTGCGCGTCGTGCCGAGGTCAACCATCAGCCATTGCGTCCCGGCGGCACTGCCTTCGATCGAATCCCAACGTGTGTTGGTCGTGTTGCCGTCAAACGCATAGGCCGGACCCAGGCTCGCGCTGTAGCTCGACGATGCGCTGGCCGGCTTGCCTTGCGAGAGCAGCGTGACGGCCGGTGCCGCCGCCGCGGCACCCCCGCCGGCGTAGTAGTTCGAGCCGAGCTTCGCCTTGCTGGTATCCGAGTTCACGCCAAACTGCGACAGGCTCCAGCGCTGGCCGGTGGTCACGTCGCCGAGGTAGAGCTGGTAGCCGCCCGCGCTCGTCGACGAGAAGAACACGTAGTTCGTGCCGTTGACGGGGGCCGGGTCGGAGTTGTTGCTGTTGCAGTCGTTGAGCGAGAGCTGGTTCGGCGTGTCGCCCGGGTTGACCTTGGTGTAGATCTGGTCGGCCTGACTGGCAGCGTCGTGCCAGCGTGCGTAGAACACGGTGCCGTCGGCCCGCACGATCGGGTAGTACGTGGCGAGGCCCGCCGGCGTGTCGAAGGCCACCTTCGCGGTGCTGCCCACGGTCTGCTTGTACAGGCCCATGCCCGAGCCGGTGCCCGTGGTGTAGAAGATCGCCGTGCCGTCCGGCGTGGCAAACGGCATCGAGTTTTCCTGCGAAGGCGCCGTGCGGGTCAGGTTCACCACCGAGGTGAACACCGGGCCAGAGCTCGTGTACGACAGCGCGGCCTGCATCACGTCGCCGTTCTGCTTGAAGTACAGCGACTTGCCGTCCGCGCTGAACTTCGGGTCTTCATTGCGCGTCTGGCCGCTGCTGTTGGTCAGGTTGATCGGCATGTTGCTCGTGCCGATCTGCCAGAAGAACAGGTTCCACGCGTTGTTCTTGATGCCCATGAAGGCGAGCCACTTGCCATCCGGGCTGAACACGGCGTTCATCGGATCCTGGATGCCCCAGGTCGCCTTGGAGACTTGCGTGAGCGTGCGCGCAGCGAAGTCGTAGATGAAGATCTGGCTGGTGCCATCGCCGTAGCTCACATAGCTGTGATACGCGAGCTTGCCGGTCAGGCTGGCGGGGAATGTGGCGTTGGATTGCGTGGGCGGATTGGCAACGCAGGACGCTTGGCTGGGCGCCGAAAAAAGCGCAAACGTTGCGCCGGCGATCAAGCCCAGGGAGAACAGACGGGTACGCATGAAACAGGACTTCCTTGCAAGTGGGGCAGTGGCATGGGGGCCACGGCGTTGATCACTCGCCACTTCTCCGGCGTTGGGCAAGGCTCCGCCAATCTCGGGGTGTCCCAAGTTGAAAAAGCGCCACAAGCCGGGGGAGGTGACGAGGCGTGAAGACGCGCCCAAAAAACCCTGTTGCTTCGTACCGTCGTGCTTCTTGTCGGGGTCTCGACTACATCGAAAAGGCGAATCGCGGGCGAGACTGTAAGGGTTTCGCTGACACTCCGAAACCCCAATAAGAAAGCCGTTCTTGGCCTAATTCGCCGGGGTGGGAGCAGGTCGCCACATGGCCGTGTAAATGTGACATGCAGAAAATGCAAAACGTTGAGCGCGCTGCACGTGCATGGACGTTTTTGTCATTTTTACCGCGGCTATTTGCCGCGGCTTCTCGGTGCAAACTTTGCTGACGCTCGCCGGCGCTCTCCTACGCCATGGTGAAGGCCTGTGCAGGGTACATCGCTTCGAGATGGAACCCGCTCTCGCTCTGCTTTGCACGCCGCTTGGCGAGCGCCGCCGCGGTGCCGATGTCGTCGCTGTTGCGCGCCGCGCCGGGATGGACATGCAGGGCCCCCACGGCCATCGTCACAAAGCGGAAGAAGGCGGGAAGGCCCTTGCGGTCTTCTGCGTGAATGCCGCCGGCCGCGCGGTCGGCCTGCGTATACATGGCCAGGGCGTTGGCGTTGAATGCCGCCATCGCCTGCGCGATGCGCGCGCGCCAGTCGGCGCTCTGGAAGAGGATCAGGAAATCGTCGCCGCCCACGTGGCCCAGGAAATCGCGCGTGGGCTCGCACGCGGCGGCCAGCACGGCGGCGGCCATCTTGAGCATCTCGTCGCCCTGCCAGTAGCCGTACTGGTCGTTGAAGGGCTTGAAGTGATTGAGGTCGACGTAGCAGGCGTAGAACTCCGCGCGCGCTTCCAGCAGACGTTCAATGTGCAGGTTCAGCGGGATGTTGCCCGGCAGGAACGTGAGCGGATTAGCGTAGCGCGCGGCCTCGATGCGGATTTCCGTGACGGTGCGCACGAGTTCTTCGCCGGTGCCCAGGCCCAGGTAGCGGCCGTTCTCGGTGATGATGAAGCCGTCGGTCAGGTAGCGCTGGTCTTCGCTCATCAGCAGCGCCGACATGTCTTCGAGCGAGGCCGATTTTTCCACCAGCACCGGCTGCCGGTTGGCAAACGCCAGCGCCGGCTTCTTGCCGTACAGCTCGCGGTGATACGGCATCGCATAGCGGTCGATGAAGGCGCGGCGCGCGATGAGCGCGAGCGGGCGTTCGTCTTCATCGAGGAGCGCCACGGCGTGCAGGTCGGGGTGGCGGTTGAACAGCTGGAGCACGTCGTCATTGCTGCTGCGCAGGGGCAGGGTGGGCGCCACACGCAGCAGCTTGCTGGCCGTGATGGCACGCCACCCCACGCGCACGGCCTGCGGAAACACCGCAATCTGCGAAGACTGCAGCACGCGTGCCGCGTGATTCGACATGTCGCTCGCCGGTGTGTCGTGCGGGCGCGCCAGGAAGAAGCCCTGCCCGAACCGGATGCCCAGGTCGCGCACCACGCCCAGCTCGTCTTCGGTCTCCAGCCCTTCGGCGATGATGCTGGTGGCACCGCCCTTGAGCGTCTGCTGCAAGGAGCGTGCGATGTCGAGCTTGGCGGGATGCTTGGCGATGTCGCGCAGGAAATACTTGTCGAGCTTGATGAAGTCGGGCGTGAGCTCGATGAGCAGGTTGAGGTTGGCATTGCCGGTGCCGAAATCGTCGAGCGCGCATTGCAGGCCGAAGTCCCGCGCCACCGACAGCGCCTGCGCGAAGCTCGGCAGGTCGTCGATGGGCGTCTGCTCGGTCAGCTCGATGACGATGCGCGAGGGGTGGAGGTCGTGGTCGGCAATCGCGTGCAGCAGCCGGGCATGATCTTGCAGCAGCTGCCGCACGCCCTGGGCGCTGAAGTTCAGGAACAGCTTGCCCGGCAGCCGCATGGCCGAGAAGCGGGCGATGGCCAGGCGTGCGGCGGCGGTCTCCAGCGCGATCGCGCCGGCCGTGTCGCGGGCCGCCGCGAACAGCGCCGCGGGTGTCTCCATGGCCGAGCCGACCGGCCCGCGCAGCAGCGCTTCATAACCGAGCACTTCCGCGGTGGCAAGGCGAAAGATCGGCTGGAACACCGTGCGCAGCATCTCGGGAGCGATGCCCGCAGGCAGGGGGAGCGGCGAGGACGTCATGGGTCAGGGCAGCGAGCGCAGGATCGGACATTCTGCTAAACGGTCCCCTGAACATAGAGTTGAATGAACTTTTTGTGACGCCAGCAGCGGCGCGGGCTGGCGGTCCGGATGCCCCACCACGGAGGGGCGTGGCCCAATGACACGTTCTCCGAACGCAAGCGCTTGCGCGCAAAGAAAAACGCCCGCCGGCGAGCCGGTCGGGCGTTGTCTTCGGTGCAGCGGTGAGCCGCCGCTCAGATGCTCTGCGGCACGCCGCGCGGCGCACGTTGGCCGCCGTGCAGCCGGGCCTCTTCGTGCACGCTGTCGACTTCTTCCAGATAGCGCGTGTGCCAGCCGCTGGCCACGCCCCAGTGGTAGAAGACCAGCGAGATGGCCGCCACGATGCCCATGTCCCAGCCGTACGGGATGTAGCCATGGCCGCCGAACTGCGTGCTGCCGCAGTACGACAGCGCGGCGATGGTCGGCAGGTAGGCGATCATCCACCAGGCGCCCTTGAGCTCGGTCTTGAAGTCGGGCCAGCCGGCCTTGGCCTGGTAGTAGAAGTACACGGGCAGGGCCACCAGCATCAGCACGATGATCTCGCCTGTCAGCGGCCACTTGGCCCAGTACAGGATCAGCGACGCACACACGAAGGCGAACGGCGCGATGAGCGACAGGCCCGGCAGGCGCAGCGGACGATGCAGCTGCGGCGAGCTGCGGCGCAGCGACATCACGCTGATCGGCCCCGTCAGGTACGAGATGACCGTCGCCACCGAAATGACAGCCGCCAGCGCACCCCAGCCGCGGAAGAAGAACAGGAAGATGAACGACACCGCGAGGTTCAACCACATGGCCGGGCGCGACACGCCAAACACCGGATGCACGCGGCCGAAGATGGCAGGCATGGTGTTGTTGCGCTCCATGGCGTAGATCATGCGCGTGGTGGTGGCCATGTACGTGCTGCCCGTGCCCGAGGGGCTGACGAACGCGTCGATGTACAGCACCAGCGCAAGCCAGTTCAGGTTCAGCGCGATCGCCAGCTGGGCGAACGGCGAGTGGAAGTCGATGCCGTGCCAGCCGCCGGCCAGCGATTCCGGCGGCACTGCGCCCAGGAAGGCGACCTGCAGCGCCACGTAGATCACCGCCGCCAGCAGGATCGAGCCGATCACCGCGATGGGCACGTTGCGGCCCGGGTTGCGCGCCTCGCCCGCGAGGTTGATCGGGCTCTGGAAGCCGTTGAACGCGAACACGATGCCGCTGGTGGCAATGGCCGTCAGCACGGCAGACCAGCCGTACGGTGCGAAGCCCTGCGCCGTGCCGCTCGCGGCATCGCCCATGCCGAAGTTGCCCGGATGGAAGCCCGCCGCCACCAGCGCCACGGCCGTCGCCGCCGGGATGATGAACTTGAAGATCGTGATGGCGTTGTTGGCCTTGGCAAACACCTTCACGCCCCAGTAGTTCAGAAGGAAGTACACGACGACCAGCACTGCCGAGAGTGCCAGCCCGACCGGCGTCAGCTCACCGTTCTGGAACAGGCCTTGCGCCCACGGCCATGGCCACGAGCTCATGTACTGGATGGAGGCCTCGGCCTCGATGGGGATCACGGTGACGATGGCGATCCAGTTGGCCCAGGCCGCCACGAAGCCGACCAGCGAGCCATGCGAGTAGCGTGCGTAGCGCACCATGCCACCCGACTCGGGGAACATAGCCCCCAGTTCGGCGTACGTCAGGGCGATGGCGAGGATGACGACGGCGCCGATGACCCACGTGAAGATGGCCGCGGGGCCGGCCACCTGCGCGGCATGGCCGGCACCGAAGAGCCAGCCCGAACCGATGATCGAGCCCAGACCGGTCAGCATCAGGGCCCAGGCGCCAAGGTTGCGTTGTACGTTTTTTTCCAAGAGGAGTCTCCACCCCGGCGAGTCGGAGGCTCGACAGGGCATCGCGGTTTGGTGAGGAGTCCGCTTCGTTCTAACGAGGCGATGCGGTTTGGGCATCGCCCACCGTCCCGTGTGGTGGGTGTCACCAGCCTGGGACATGCGGGTGCCGGCTGACGCGAAGCATCAACCGCACCAGTCCGGTCGCGATGAAGGGCGGGGCACGATGCCTGCCCTCCGGGGGGATTCGCGTATAGTCACCGGCGACGTTGTGCGGGGTGCCGCACGTGCCGCTCGATTGCCGGAGCTCGCAATGGGGCGCAATGATAGCGAAATCAAGGGCGGTTGCACCGCTTTTTCACTGTTTCCGCCAGTTTTTTGCCCGCATGGAGTCCTCTTCCGTCACTTCGGTTGCACCTGCATCACCCGCGCAGTGGCACCGGCGCGTGCTGATGCTGGCCTTTCCCATCGTCCTCGCCAACCTGACCCAGCCCATCCTGTCGGCCGTGGATACGGCCGTGGCGGGGCACCTGCCGGGGCCCGAATACATCGGCGGCGTGGCGCTGGGTGGCGTGTTCTTCAACTTCGTATTCTGGGGCTTCGGCTTCCTGCGCATGGGGACGACGGGTCTCGTATCGCAGGCGCACGGCGCCGGCGATACGCGTGCGCTGCGAGCGAGCGTGGTCCGCGCACTGTTGCTGGCGTGGGCCATCGGCGCGGCGCTGCTCGTGCTGCAGGTGCCAGCCATCCGCATCACCCTGGCGCTGCTGGGGGCAAGCGAATCCGTCACGCGCATGGCCGACGTCTATTGCCACGCGCGGATCTGGTCGGCGCCGTTCGCGCTCGCCAACTACGTGGTTCTCGGCACGCTGCTCGGGCGGCAGCAGGTGCGGCGCGCGCTCCTGCTGCAGGTGTTCATCAACGCGGTCAACATGGCTGCGGTGCTGGGTCTGGTGCTTGGGGCCGGCATGGGCGTCGGCGGCATTGGCGCGGCGACGGCGCTGGCCGACATGGCCGGCTTTGCGCTCGGCATGCTGTTGCTGTGGCTGCAGCGGCCGACGGGCTTGCCGCCGCTCACGCGCGCCGAATTGATGGCGCCCGACGCGTGGCGCCGCCTGATGGGCCTGAACACCGACATCTTCCTGCGCACGCTCTGCCTGCTGGCTGCCTTCGGCTGGTTTGCCCACGCGGGCGCCCGGCAGGGCGACGTGGTGCTGGCCGCCAACGCGCTGCTGCTCAACTTCCTGACCTTCATGGCCTATGGCCTGGACGGCTTCGCGCATGCGGCGGAAGCCCTGGTGGGCGCCGCGCTGGGCGCGCGGGATCGGGCTGCGCTGCGCATGGCGATCCGCGTGTCGACGTTCTGGTCCGTGCTCGGGGCGGGCCTCTTCGCGGCCGTGTATGCGCTTGCCGGCGCCGCCATCATCGGCGTGCTGACCGACCAGCCGCCCGTGCGCGAAGCCGCGCGCCATTACCTCGTGTGGGCGGCGCTGCTGCCGGTTGCGTCGGTGTGGGGCTTCCAGTTTGACGGCGTATTCATCGGTGCGACGCGCACGCGCGAACTGCTCGTGACGATGGCCGTGGCGGCGGTGGCGTTCTGGGGGTTGTCGGTCACGCTGCAGCCGTTGTGGGGCAACCACGGGCTGTGGGTCGCCATGCTGGCCTTCATGGCGTTGCGCGGGCTGATGCTCGGGATGCTGCTGCCGCGGGTGTGGCGGGTGCCGCCGCTGCAGGCGGCGTAGCCGGCTCATCTGCGGCGCTACTGCGCATACTCCACCACCAGCAGCGCCGTCGCCACCGTCTTGCCGGCGTTGGAAATCGCGTGCTGCACATCCACCGGATAACGCGCCGATTCCCCATGCCGCACCTTCTTCTCGCTCGGGCCTGACTGCACCGTCAACGTGCCGCTCAGCACGGACAGATGCTCCTTCGCGCCCGCCTCATGCGGTTCGGAGGCCAGCACGCCACCCGGCTGGATCGCGAGTTCATACCATTCAAAGCGCGCGGCCAGCTCCACCGGGCCAAGAATCTTCAATTCGCACTTGCCATCCGGGCTTTTGATGACTGGGATGGAGTGAGCAGGGATGACCGTCACCGCAGGGGCCGCATCCGCCGCGCCGTCTGGCGAGAGGAAATCCGCCAGCCCCACGCCCAGCGCCGTGGCCAGGCGCCACAGCACGGCAACCGTGGGGTTGGCGAGGTTGCGCTCCACTTGCGAGAGCATGGATTTGGAAACGCCGGCGCGGCGCGACAGCTCGTCGAGCGACATCTTGCGCGCCTGGCGCAGCGCTTGCAGCTTGGCGCCCACGGCGGGGGGGCCGTCGGCGAGTACATCGGTGGCAGGGGCTTGTGCCATCGGTGGGTATCTTGTAAATTGAACAAATTATTCGATATATCGAACTTGTTCGATTTATCGATCAGCGCAGTCTACAGGAGGAGCCCCATGGGGACAACGACAGCCAACGCTTGTGCCGACGCCTTCTACACGCACATCCGCCGCGAGCTCGAAGCGATCGAGGAAGCGGGTCTCTACAAGACCGAGCGCATCATCACGTCGCCGCAGGGCAGCGTGATCCGCACGGACGACGGCAAGGAGGTCATCAACCTCTGCGCCAACAACTACCTGGGCCTGTCGTCGCACCCCGAGGTGCTGAAGGCCGCGCATGAGGCGCTGCAGACGCACGGCTTTGGCCTGAGCTCGGTGCGCTTCATCTGCGGCACGCAGGATCTGCACAAGACGCTGGAAGCCCGGCTGGCGAAGTTTCTCGGCACCGAAGACACCATCCTCTACGGCTCGGCGTTCGACGCCAACGGCGGGCTGTTCGAGACGCTGCTCGGCGCGGAGGACGCCGTCATCAGCGATGAACTGAACCATGCGTCCATCATCGACGGCATCCGCCTGTGCAAGGCGCAGCGCTATCGGTACAAGCACAACGATCTGGAGGACCTGCGCGCCCAGTTGCAGGCCGCCGACGCAGCGGGCGCGCGCTTCAAGCTCGTCTTTACCGACGGCGTGTTCTCGATGGACGGCACGATTGCGCGGCTGGATGAAATCCGCACCATCTGCGATGAATTCGGCGCGCTGCTGGGCATCGATGAATGCCATGCCACGGGCTTTCTCGGCAAGCGCGGGCGCGGCTCGCACGAGCACCGCGGCGTGTTCGGCAAGATCGACATCATCACCGGCACGCTGGGCAAGGGCCTGGGCGGGGCGTCGGGCGGTTTCACCAGCGCGCGCAAGGAAGTCGTGGCGCTGCTGCGCCAGCGTTCGCGTCCGTATCTGTTTTCGAATACCGTGGCGCCGTCCATTGTCGGGGCAACGATCAAGGTGCTCGACCTGCTGGAGGCCGATACCGCCCTGCGCGACAAGCTCGAAGCCAGCGCGCTGTATTTCCGCCGCAAGATCGTCGAACTCGGTTTCGACATCAAGCCGGGCGACCACCCCATCGTGCCGATCATGGTGTACGACGCACAAAAGGCGCAGGCCCTGTCGAAGCGCCTGCTGGAACTCGGTGTGTACGTGATCGGTTTCTTCTATCCCGTGGTGCCCAAGGGGCAGGCGCGCATCCGTGTGCAGATCAGCGCGGTGCACGAGCGCGAGCAGCTCGATGCGGCGCTCAAGGCCTTCGAGACAGCCGGCAAGGAACTGGGGATCATCTGATGAGCAGCGGGACTGGAACGAGCGGCACCGCGGGCGCGGCGCCACGCATCCTCATCATCGGCGCGAACGGGCAGCTGGGCACCGAACTGGCGGCCGCGCTGGCCGAGCGCTACGGCAACAACAACGTCGTGACGAGCGACATGGTGCCGCGCGGCCGGCACGCGCAGATCCGCCACGAGACGCTCGACGTGACCGATCGCGGCCAGCTGCGCGAGATCATCGAGCGCCACGGCATCACGCAGATCTATCACCTCGCGGCGGCGCTGTCGGCGGCCGGCGAGCAGTCGCCCACCTGGGCCTGGCAGCTCAACATGAACGGGTTGCTGAACGTGCTCGAGGCCGCGCGCAACCATCAACTCGAGCGGATCTTCTGGCCCAGCTCGATTGCGGCGTTCGGCCCGACCACCCCGCCGGACAACACCCCGCAGAGCACGACCATGGAGCCCAGGACGGTCTACGGCATCTCCAAGCTGGCGGGGGAGGGCTGGTGCCGCTGGTATTTCGAGCACCATGGCGTCGACGTGCGCAGCCTGCGCTATCCGGGGTTGATTTCGTACAAGACCGCACCCGGCGGCGGCACGACCGACTACGCCATCGACATCTTCCATTCCGCCGTGAAGGGCGAGCGCTACACGTGCTTTCTCGACCGCGACGAGGCGCTGCCCATGATGTACATGCCCGACGCGATCCGGGCCACCATCGAGCTGATGGAAGCGCCGGCCGAGCGCATCACCGAGCGCGGCAGCTACAACCTCGCGGGGGTGAGCTTTACGCCGGCGCAGCTGGCGGCGGAAATCCGCAAGCACCGTCCGGCATTCGAAGTGGACTACGCGCCGGACTTCCGCCAGGCGATTGCGGCAAGCTGGCCGAACTCGATCGACGACAGCGTGGCCCGCCGCGACTGGGGCTGGAAGCCGGAATACGGCCTGGCTGAAATCACCACCGACATGCTGCAGAACCTGGCCCCCCTGGCCACGCAACCGGCCTAGGCGATTTCTGTCGGGGGAAATGAACGGCTCGGATGCGGCTGTTCTCGGTTTCGCTTCGGCCGGTTGTGTTCAACAATGCAGCATGGCCATCACTTCTTCCTCCCGCCGCATGTCCTGCCCGACGCCCGACGAACGTGCCAAGAACTCCGAGCCGGCGCCGCGCCATCGCGACGATCCACCGCCCGCGCAGCGGACATGGTGGGTGCCGGTGGTGCGCACCTCGGTCGCGGCGTGTGTGGTGGCGGCCATTCCGCATACGTCGATCCCGCTGCCGTTCCCGGATGGCACGTGGATGCTGCACACCGCCGCGGCGCTGATCTTCATGGTGGGAGCCATCGACAGCCTGTTTCTATTCGTCATGCGCCGCAAGCCGTAACAGCGGCGTCATCCGGCTGTCAACCGGACAGCGCAGGTCCATGCAATGTGGCGTCTGACGGGCGCCTCGGTAAGTTTTAAAACAGGTTGTAAAAACGTTCAGACGACGTCCGCCGGTACGAGCACGCCGACGTCGCACACCGGGCAGACGTAACAGATTCGTTACAGAAACCGGGCGTATTTTCTGCATTGCAGCAATCACTGCATCAGCCCGGCAATCCTTTGCCACTGCGGGTCTCGGCCGCTTTCCCGCCCCCGGCTTTTGTGCCGGAAATGTAAGCAGATGTTGCGCTGCACGCGCCTGGCCCAATGCTTGCTCCATGACGTGCGGTCACTCTGCAAGTGCAGGGCGTATGCATCACACGCGGCACGTGCAGAACACGCTCTTCCTATAAGCGAATCCGGAATCGGATGTGTCCCCACGGCATTCGCACTTCGCTTTTCCACCGGCGGCTTTGGCCCGGCGCGTGGCAGGGCGCTTTCTCGGACGGTCCCGGGGTTTCGACGGTCATCTGCGCGCGCGCTTGCCGCGGCGGGCGCTTGCGCATGTGTGACCGGAATCGCTTCACAAGAAAACGAGGAAACCATGAAAGCAGTCCTGCTGGAGAATCATCCGTTGTTGCGAGCCGGACTTGCGCAGCTGCTCGCGCATCCCGCCCTGGGCCTGGAAGTCGTTGCTCCCGCACTGCCCGCACGCGCGCTTGGCGAGCTGCAGCCCGTCGATGTGCAGGCCGATCTGCTCGTGATCGGCCTGGAAGAGGCCGAAGCGCCGATCGATGCGACGCTGCTGCGCGAAACCATCGCCCGCAGCGAGGCGCGCCACGTGGTGCTGCTTGCAGCAAGTCTGTCGCCCGAAGAGGCGCACGTTGCCATGACATGCGGGGCAGACGCGTACGCCTCCAAGACGCAATCGCCGGAAGTCCTCCTGGCAACCCTGCAACTCGTGCTGGCCGGCGGCCAGTCGTACCCGCCGCTGATGCCGCGCGCACCGCACGCTGCGGCGCCGCTGGCGCTCGATGCGGCGCAAGCAGCGGAGCGGCTCAATGTGTCGCTGCGGCAGTACGAAGTGCTGGTGCTGCTCTCGCGCGGACATTCGGTCAAGGGTGTCGGGCGCCTGCTCGGCATTTCCGAAGCCACCGTCAAGACGCACGCCTGCACGCTGTACCGCCGCCTGAATGTGCGCAACAAGAGCGAAGCCGTGTACGCAGCCATGCGCCTCGGGATTCCGCTGGAACTGCAGGGCGGCACCTCGCATGAAGCCGCCGCAGGCACGGCGACGCCGCACGTGGCGAGCCGTGTGCCAGAAGACTCTGCCCCGTTTGTCCAGACGGGCGCACCTGCCATTCCCCTTGGCACGCCGGCACGGGATGCCGTGATGGTGTCTTCGTCTGCGCCCGCCGGGGCGCCAGACCTTGGCGCCGAATCGCGCTGGGCTGCCATGACGCGTGCCTTTGGCGGCGTGGCACCCGCCAAGCCGATGCGCGCGCCCCTGCGTGCCGCCAACGGTACGGCCCGCCTGGGCTGACCGGCCGCAGCCGCTTTCCATGCAATGCGGAGAGCGTGCCCATGCACGCGCCGCTTACTGGACACCAGAACAATGACAAACCACGAGCCCACTCTTTGGAGCCTGCCGGCCGAGCGCACGAGCGCGGCCGCGTCATGGCATCCCCGCCGCTGCGCCATTGCCGCCGCCACCGTTGTGGTGGTCGGCACCGCGCCCCTGTTTGCGCACGCAGCGATCGACGACAGCGCCAACGCGGCCACACGCCGCCTGATCGACGCACAACTGAGCGATGCCGCATCGAGCGGCCCCGCCGCGCTGGCCTCCACCACGGTGATGGCCGGTGACGCAGCCTTGCCCGAGCCGCCGGCCGCGGCCTTGCTGGTGGCGCAGCAGCCCGTGCCGCCGGCCGACGCCCCGGCCACGGCAGCGCCCGCCCCCGCGCAGATGCCTGCCGCCGAGGCAGCACCCGCGCCGTCGCCCACGGTGATCCTGCCGCCGGGCGTGACGTCTCCGGACGCCGCTGCCGCCGCGCCGGCGGGACGGAGTGCCCAGGGCCCCGGCGCGCTCGAACCGCTGCCCGTATCGCCCGAAGCGGCCAATGCCGCGGCAACCCACGCCGCCGGCAACCCGCCGGACAACGCACCGGCCGGCGCCATGCCGACCGACCGGCAAGCCTTTCACGACGAAGTCATGCGCGAGACCCGCGAGGGTGCCGCCACGCTGGCGCAGGAGCACCTGCGCCAGCATCCGGACTGGTTCACGGAGGCCGAGTCCTGGCATGTCGACCATGCCGCCGCCGCGCAGCGCATCCGCTGGGGGCGCCAGCAGCTGAAGGTCATCAACGGGCCGGAGCGTTTCGTCATCATCGATCAGGCCGTGGCCGAGATCGAGGCGCTGATCAAGAAGGTGCCCGACACACCCGAGAACGCCGAATTCCGCCAGGCGATCGTCGCCGACGAGGTGGTGGCGCTGGCCTCGCGCGGGCGCATGAAGGATGCCGTCAAGCGTTATGAGGCGATGTCACAGACGGGCAAGATCCCGGCCTACACGCGTGTGGCCGCCGGCGATGCCTATGCGTACCTGGATACGCCCGACAAGGCTGCCGCCGCATACGCCCAGGCGCTCAAGGATGCCGGCCCCGGCGAGATCGAGACGGGCGACGTGCAGGAAGGCCTGTTCTACGCCTACCTCGACACCGGCCGCTTTGAAGACGCCCGCGCGCTGCTCGACAAGATGAAGGCCGACAACCCGGAGTACGTGCGCCTCGCGCCCGAAGCCGGCACGCCCAACCCCGACTACTCGCGCGTCAAGCGGCTGGAAGCACAGTACCTCGTCCTCACGGGCCGCACGCACGAGGGGATTTCCGAGATGGACAAATGGCGGCACGAAGCGCCGTTTGCGGCCTCGCTGGTCAGCGCGCGCGCCGACGGCGCCATGGTGCAGGCCGAGCCGTACCGCTCGCGCGAGATGTACCGGACCGCGCTCGCCGAACACCCGGACGACCTGAGCGTGGTGGCCGGCTACGGCCGTGCATCGCTGGCGGTGGACGACTTGAAGACCGCCAAGGATGTCGCCAGCGGGCTGGACGAACGCTTTCCCGAGAATGGCTCGGTGCGCGCGCTGCGCAAGGACTTGGACGTCTACCAGAGCCCGCAGCTGATCATCCAGTCGACCGCGGACAAGGGCAACTCGGTGTTCGCCAACAACGAGTTTGGCGTGGACACGAAGGCGTACAGCAGCCCGTTTGCCGATCACTACCGGCTGTTCTTCCACAACTTCTCGGGCCGTGCGAATTTTGACGGCACGTCGCAGAGCCGCGTGCGCAATGGCGCGGGCGTGCAGTGGTTCAACACGGGCGTGGAAGTGAACGGCGAGGTGCACCAGTCGGTCGGTTCGGCCGGCAAGACGGGCGGCACGCTCGATGCCACGTGGATCCCGAGCGACCACTGGAAGGTCTCGGGGATGATTACCAACGACGACCTGGAAGTGCCCTACAAGGCGTACCAGGTCGGCGTGACGGGCAAGACGATCAGCGGCAACGTGCGCTACACATGGGACGAGACGCGCTACGCATCGCTCACGTATGGCGTGTCGCGCTACACCGACGACAACCTGCGCCAGCGCTGGGGCGCGAATTTCTACCAGCAGGTGTTCGTCTCGCCGCGCCACACGCTCGGCGTGCTGTTTGGCGCAGACACCAGCAGCAACACGATGACGGGCCTGAACTACTTCAGCCCCTCGCGCGACTACAGCGGGCAGGCCACCGCCATCTGGTCGTGGACGCCCTGGCGCTACGCCGACAAGTCGTTCACGCAGCGCGTGTACCTGACGGGCGGCGTCTACAACCAGCAGTCGTTCGGCACCAGCCCGATGTATGAAGCGCGGCTGGAGCACGTCTGGCAGATCAATCGCAAGACGCAGGTCTCTTACGGCATCGGCTATGGCCGCCATCGCTACGACGGCCAGCCCGAGAACCGCAAGTTCCTGTATCTGAACCTCAACATTCCGCTGTGATGCCCATGCAAGCTTTCCGACAACCGTCGCTGCGACGACTCTTCGCCTGGATGGCACTGACCGTGGCGCTCGCCCTCATGGCTGCGCGCCCGGCCGCCGCCATCCAGGTGGATTTCCTGCCCAAGCCCGACCCGGACGACGGCAAGACCTTCCGCGTGCTGTGCTTTCACGACATCCGCGACAACCTGCGGGCCAGCTTCGAGACGTTGCCCGACGGGTTCGCCGTCGACACCAAGATGCTGACCAACATGTTCAGCTGGATCCAGGCCAACGGCTATCACCCCGTGACGCTGGCCCAGATCGACGCTGCGCGCAACGGCGGCAAGCCGCTGCCAAAGCGGCCCATCCTGCTGACCTTCGACGATGGCTATGAAAGCCACTACACGAAGGTCTTCCCCCTGCTCAAGCAGTTCCGCTTTCCGGCCGTGTTCGGCCTGGTGACGGAGTGGACCAACGCCCCGCCGGGCGCGAAGATCAAGCTGTCGGACAAGCAGATCGTGTCGCGCGACTTCTTCATGAACTGGAACCAGGTGCGTGAGATGCAGGCCTCGGGCCTGGCCGAATTCGCCACGCACACGCACGACATGCACCACGGCACGCTGGGCAACCCGCAGGGCAACGAAATGCCCGCCGCCAGCACGCACGCCTACCTGCCGAAGCTGGGCCGGTATGAAACCGACGAGGAATACCGCAAGCGCGTGCGCTCCGACCTGCAGCGCAGTGTCGACCTCATCGAGAAGAACATCGGCGCCAAGGTGCAGACCGTGGTGTGGCCGTACGGCGCGCACAACCTGATCCTGGACCAGGAAGCCGCCAACGTCGGCCTGAAGTACATGCTCACGCTGGAGCCGGGCCCGAATACGCCGGACGTGCCGCTCACGGCCATCCGCCGCAGCCTGATGGGCTACGACACCAACACGGGCGACCTCGAGCGTTCGCTGCGCGAGCCCGTCACGCACCACGGCGAGATCAACCCCGTGCAGCGTGTCGTGCAGGTCGACATGGATTACATCTACGACCCGGACCCGAAGCAGCAGGAAGCCAACCTCGGCAAGCTGATCGACCGCATCAAGGACCTCGCCCCGCGCGTGGTCTACCTGCAGGCCTTTGCCGACCCGAAGGGCAACGGCGCGGTGGATGCCGTGTACTTTCCGAACCGCCACATGCCGATGCGCGCAGACCTGTTCTCGCGCGTGTCGTGGCAGCTGAAGACGCGTGCGAAGGTGGAGGTGTATGCGTGGCTGCCGTTGCTGTCGTTCAAGCTGCCGGAGAAGGAACCCGCGGCCACGCACTTCGTGCAGTCGGTGCCGGGCGCACCGCAGCGGCCGGGCACGGTCAAGCCGCCGCGCCTGTCGCCGTTCGATCCGGAAGCGCGCAAGGTGATCCGCGACATCTATGAAGACCTGGCCAAGAACTCGATCATCGACGGCGTGCTGTTCCACGACGATGGCGTGCTCGACGACTACGAAGATGCCAGCCCCGCCGCGCTGAAGGCCTACGAGGCCATGGGCCTGCCCGGCGACATCAACCAGATCCGCCAGTCGCCCGAGCTGATGCAGAAGTGGACGCGCGCCAAGACCAAGGCACTGATCGATTTCTCGCACGAGCTGATCACCGTGGCGCAGGGCTACCAGAACGGCCGCGACATGCTGACCGCGCGCAACATCTTCGCCAGCCCCGTGCTGGACCCGAAGGCCGAGGAGTGGACCGCGCAGAACTTTGACGACTTCCTGCACGCCTACGACTACGTGGCGCTCGAAGCCATGCCGTACATGGAAGAAGCGAAGGACCCGAAGGACTGGATGAAGAAGCTGACCGCCGCCGTGGCCAAGCACAAGGACGGCCTGAAGAAGACCATCTTCGAGCTGCAGGCCGTGGACTGGCGCAACCAGGACAAGCCGATCCCGACGACCGTGCTGCGCGATCAGATGCGCCAGCTGCGTGCCGCCGGTGCGCTCAACTACGGCTACTACCCCGACGACTTCATCGCCGGCCGGCCAGACACCGAGGTGCTGCGCGAGGTGATGTCGCTCAAGACCTACATCGAAACGCGCAAGGCGCAGCCGAGCGCCGAGAAGCTCAACGGCGCGGTGCCGGTGCTGCAGCCCGGCCAGTCCCCTGAGGGCGCGCAGGACCGCAAGCCGGCGGTCACGGAGGCGGCCAACCCGCCGGCAGGCCCCAGCACCAGCACCAGCAACAAGGCGGGAGGCTGACATGTTCGACCCCCTTCTGGTCAAGCGCTGGATCTCCGGCTTCGTCTTCTACTACCCGTTCTTCATGTCGTATTTCTGGATGATCGGCGGGTTGCTGCACTACTTCCTGCTCGAGCGCGGGACGAGCCACGTGCGGCACCCCCTGGCGCTGCTGGGGGTAAAGAGCTACCCCAAGGTGTCGATCATCGTGCCGTGCTACAACGAAGAGGCCAATGTGCGCGAGGTGATCAGCCACCTGGCGCGCATGCGGTATCCGAACTACGACATCATCGCCGTGAACGACGGCAGCTCCGACCGCACCGGCGAGCGGCTGAACGAACTGGCGGCGCAGTACCCGCAGCTGGTCGTGATCCACCAGTCGTCCAACCAGGGCAAGGCCATTGGGCTGACCACCGCCGCGCAGGTGACCGATGCCGAGTACCTGATGTGCATCGACGGCGATTCGATCCTCGACGTGGACGCCATCGCCTGGATGATCCGCCACCTGATCGACAACCCGACCGTGGGCGCCGTCACCGGCAACCCGCGCATCCGCACGCGCTCCACGCTGCTGGGTCGCATGCAGGTGGGCGAGTTCTCGTCGATCGTGGGGCTCATCAAGCGGACGCAGCAGGTGTACGGCCGGCTGCTGACGGTGTCGGGCGTGGTGGTGATGTTCCGCAAGCACGCCATCGAGGAGGTGGGCTACTGGAGCAATGACATGCTCACCGAAGACATCGACATCAGCTGGAAGCTGCAGGTGGGCGGCTGGATCATCCGCTACGAGCCGCGCGCGCTGTCGTGGATCCTGATGCCCGAGACTTTCCGCGGCCTGTACAAGCAGCGTTTGCGCTGGGCCAAGGGCGGCATCCAGGCGCTCATCAAGTACGCCCCCGCCATGCTGAGCCTGCGGCAGTCGATGATGTGGCCGATCTTCTTCGAGTACGCGCTGTCGGTCGTGTGGGCCTACAACATGTTGTTTGTCATCACATGGTCGGTGCTGGGCCTGGTTGTCGACATGCCGCCGGAGTGGCGCATGGAGGCCTTCCCGCGCTGGCACGGCACGTTGCTGTTCATCACGTGCGTGCTGCAGCTGCTGATCGGCTGCTTCATCGACCGCCGCTACGACGACGGCATCCTGCGCTACTTCATCGATACCGTCTGGTACCCGGTCGCGTTCTGGATCCTGAACCTCATCACCACCGTGGTCGGCTTTCCGGCCGTCGCCTTTCAGCGCCAGCGTGCCCGCGCGCGCTGGACAAGCCCTGACCGGGGCATACAACAACAGGGGAATTCGCCATGACCATGCTCGTCATTGATGTCTCGCGCAACTCGATCCGGCAGTCGTTTTCCGACAAGGGGATCGTCGGCACGCTGCACCACGTGCTGTGGTTCCGCATCTTCCGGCCGATCCTGGTGATCTCGATCTGGGGGCTGCTGGGGCTGTACGTCGGGTACTCCATCAGCAGCGTGGGCCCGAGCGGCCTGCCGTTCGAGCAGTTGCGCATGTACGGCAACATCATTGCCGGCATGGGCGGGGTGCTCGTGGTGTGGATGATCCTGTCGCGGCTCGACCGCACCATCCGCCGCAAGATCGCGCGCACCAAGCCGCCGGCGCTCACCCTGAGCGCAGCGGCCTCGCGCGCTGCCATGCAGGCACGCAAGCCGGCCTGGCAACGTCCGCACAACACGCGCCTGCTCGTGGTCGACCACGACGACGACGGCGACATCACGCACGTGCGGACGTGGCAGGAGTGGACCGGCCGCCCGGCGCCGGCAGGCACCGCCACACCGCCGCAGCCGTTCGTGCGCAGCCCGGAATACGACCCCGAGGAGCCCGTGCTCGCCTCCAAGGCGATCGTCGTGCCCGAGAGCGGCGACCGTGCCGAGCCGTCTTTGGCCCGCACCGACGCTCCGCAGCCGCGCGACGTGGCCCCGTCCGCAGACACCGTCACGGCCGATGCGGCGGGCTTCCATCGGTTCGGCTATCGCGGCCGGCTCGGCCGCAGCGACTGGGTGGAGCCCGAGGCCCCTGCGTCGCATGGCCTGCGCCCCGGCATGGCACGCCACTACGGCAGCGTGACGGCCGTCGTGCACGGGCACGCGGCGGCACTGGCGGCAGATCGCGTGACCGAGCACCACCGTGCACTGCATGCCTTCGGGGTGCACGCGCAGCTCGAAGACCCCTATGCGCGCCTGCCCCGCGCCGAGCGCATCGACACCCTGCATGGGTTCGGCCGCCGAGGCAACGTCGTCGCCGACGACGTCTGACCGCGGGCAACGCCATCTCCGTGCGCTCCGGTGAGTGACCACCGGAGCGCTTTTCTTTTGGCAAACGTTCTAACGCAAACGGGGGAGGGCGAGATTTTCCTGCGACGCACACGTCGCGCAATCGTTGTTGCACATGCGCGCGGCTGCACGGCAAACGTATGTTGCCGCCGTGGCTCGCGCGCAGGTCAAAGATCGCGCCGGAAAGCGCCGAATTGGCGCCTTGAATGGCATGGCGGCTGTGCCTATGCTGGCTTCTCCTGCAAGCCGCCCATGCCCTCTCTCGATGTATCCGGCAGCCCTTGCAGTGCTCATGGTGTCAGTGAACCAAGCCCACCGTCGCGGCGGCGTGCCGTGGCCCACAAACAAGCTGGAGTCAACTGTGCTGAGTCCCCATGAATTTGCCGTGCTGCTTCTCGTCAACGACGGCGTCGCCTCGGACGACCTTGACCGCGCCGATATGGAAGCGCTGATCGAGCAAGAGCTCGTCACGTTGGAGCGCCGCGGCCCGGACCGCTGTTATGCCCGTGTGACTCTGCAGGGCTATGCGTTTCTGAAGGCTTCGGGCCATGGACGCCCGGCGCCGCGCCGCGTGGCGGCTGCGCCGCATTGAGCCGGCCCTGTCATCCGCCCCCGATGCCCTGAATGACCTTGCCGGTGCCCTCGCACGTGGGGCACGGCACGTCGCCGCGCCGGCCGGTGCCATTGCAATCCGGGCAGACGGCTTCGCCGGTGCCGGGAGTGCCGGGCCTGGCTTGATCGCCGGGGGCGGGCTTCGCTGCGGGCGTGGAGTGTTCGTTCGCCATATGTGCTCCTGGATCCGTTGAGGCGGCGCGCGTACTGGCAGACGTACGCACGCTGTGGCAAGCGCCTGTGCGCTTCGCTTCAGGGCTGCGTGGCCGGAATGTTCGGCGGGCTCGCGGGCGGACGTTCACGCCCCTGCGGGCTGCCGCCCGTCGATTGGTCCTTCACCACGTTGCCGTGCTTGTCCTGATGCGAGCTTGAACCCGTGCGCGGCACGTACTCGCCGGAGGGCTTGGTCCCGATGCGGCTGCGGTTGCGGCTGGCGTCGCGGCCCACGGGGTTGTCGGTGCGGCTGGTGCTGCCGCTGGCCGTGGTGCTGTCCGATGTCACCGATGTCCCCTTGCCGCTGCCCGACTGCGCCCCTGTGGCCTGTGCAAAGGCGTTGGTGCTGACGACCGCCGCCGCCATCGCCGCGGCAACGCAGAGTGACCGCACGATGACGCCTCGCGCGCGATGTTGTCGTGATGGCCTGGTCATGATCGCTCCTGATGGTGTGTCCGCCATGGCGACGCAACTCGCGCGCCCGCGCCGCTACTTGCCCGAGGCCAGCGTGCGTGCGTGCTTGAGCGCGGCGACGATGTCGGCATAAGCGCGCTCCCGGGTGGCCGTATCGGGCGCCCGCAGTGCATAGGACGGATGCCACGTCGCGAGCACCATGCGGCCCGCGTGACGCGAGACCTTGCCGAAGTGCTCCTGCAGCCGCGCATGCGCATCGTCGAGCAGCGCCTTCAGGGCCGTTGCGCCCAGCGCCACGACCACGGCGGGCTGCTCCTGTTCGAGTTCACGCTCGAGCCAGTACATGCACGCTTGCACCTCGCGCTGCCCCGGTGTCTTGTGCAGGCGGCGCTTGCCGCGCAACTCCCATTTGAAATGCTTGACCGCGTTGGTGATGAACACGTCGTCGCGCGGGATGCCGGCGTCGGCCAGCGCCCGGTCGAGCAGCTTGCCGGCGGGCCCGACAAACGGCTTTCCGGCCAGGTCTTCGCCGTCGCCGGGCTGCTCGCCGACAAGCATGATGCGTGCACGCCGCTTGCCTTCGCCAGGGACGGCCTGCGTGGCACGCCGCCACAGGTCGCAGCGCCGGCATGCATCGAGCGATTCGGGTTGCTGGGTCGGGTCCGTCTCGTCCGGCGGGCCGGCAGGGGAAGGGGGCTTCGGTGTCTTCATCGGCAACGCCTTGCAGGATGCGCAGCGCCCAGCAAGCGGGATGCCGCGGCGCAGGCGTGGAACGGACGTTGCGTCGTCGCACAGGTCGATCACAGGCTGGGCCGGCGTGCCGATGGAGACGCGATGCAGCAGCTCTTCGAGTTGTACCTGATGTATTTCCTGATCCCGCTGTGGGTGGTCGCGGGCGTGGCCGACTGGTGCTGCCATCGCGCCACGCACATCGAGAAGACGGCCGGCGCCAAGGAGTCGGTGCTGCATCTGCTCATGCTCGCCGAGATGGGCGTGCCGGTGCTGGCTGCGCTGTTCCTGCACGTCAACGCGCTCGTGCTGGTGATCATGGCCGTGGCCTACGTGGTGCACGAAGCCACGGCGCTCTGGGATGTCAGCTATGCCGTTTCGCGCCGCAACGTCACGCCGTTCGAGCAGCACGTGCACAGCTTCCTCGAGATGATCCCGCTCATGGCGCTGTCGGTGCTGGCGCTGCTGCATTGGGACGAGGTGCTGGGGCTGTTTGGCGTGGGGTCGGCCACGCCCGACTTCAGTCTGCGCCTGAAGGATCCGCCGCTGCCCTGGGCTTACGTGGGCGGTGTGCTGGCCGTGTTCGTGCTGCTGGAACTCGTGCCGTACGCCGAAGAACTGGTGCGATGCCTGCGCCAGCGCCGGCCTGCGACCGCAGCGGCCGAACGGCACCGGGTTTGAAAAAAGGAGCTCAACTTGAATGCAACATCGAATGGCCCGCAGGACCGCCGCCGCCGGCTGGGCGACTGGCTGCCCGAGGGCGAAGACAAACTTGCCGCGTTTCGCTGCGAACTCGTGGAGCAGGCGTTATCCCGCCGGACCACGACGCCGGCCGTCTCCGCCGTACGCGCGCTGGCAAGCCTGATCGACCGCGAACCGGCGCTGCGCATGCACATGGCCCGCGCGATCGACGAGGCTCGGGACCGCGGCTACGTGCTCGGCTATCGGGACACCCGCGAACTGCTCCTTGCCATCGATCACGTCGTGACCACGGCGCCGCGGTTCAATGAATCGAGCATGGTGGTGTGTCCGATCAACGCGCTGCTCGACTGGCCGATATGCATGCCTTCCGGTTACGCGCTGTTCCGCGACCGGCGCATGAACGACGCGCTCAAGGCCGTACTCAACGGCTGGAGCGCCTTCCTCAGCGGGCCGCATTCGCGCGCCTACCTGAACACGCATGCGCCCGACGGCTGGTTCTGCCCCGAAGCGACGCGGCGTGTCGGCATGGACCAGTTTCTGTGCGACCCGACGCAGCCGTACTGGGGCTTTGCCTCGTGGAACGATTTCTTCACGCGGCGCTTCCGTGCCGGCATGCGTCCGGTGGCGGGCGAGGACGACCCCAAACTCGTCGTCAGCGCGTGCGAGGCCGCGCCGTACAACATCACGCGCAATGCGCGCTACGAAGATACGTTCTGGATCAAGGCGCAGCCGTATTCGCTGCGCGACATCTTCGGGCCGGGCAAGGCGAACCTGGCGGAGACCTTTGCCGGCGGGAGCGTCTATCAGGCATTCCTGAGCGCGTACAACTACCACCGCTGGCACGCGCCCGTCGGCGGCACGATCGTCGATACGTATCACGTGGAAGGCACGTACTACTCGTGCGTGGAATCGGAGGGCGCCGATCCGGAGGGACTGAACGATTCGCAGGGTTACAGCGCCGCGGTGGCCGCGCGCGCCGTCATCACGATCGCCTGCGATGACCCGGGCATGGGCACCGTGGCGTGCGTGTTCATCGGCATGGGCGAGGTGTCGTCCTGCATGATCGACGTCACGCCCGGCCAGCGCGTGCGCAAGGGCGAGGAGCTCGGCTTCTTCCAGTACGGCGGGTCGACGTACTGCCTCTTCTTCGAGCCCGACGTCATCGAGTCGTTTCTGGTGGAGCCGCCGCCCGCGGGCAGCGGCGAGCCGGTCAAGGTGAACGCTGCACTCGCGCGGGCACGCTAGCAGCAGCGGCGTCAGGCCTTGACGACGTGGATGCGCAGGGCCGGTGCACCCGCCGCGATGGCGAGCAGGCGGTCGACGTTTGGGTGCGCGCCCGGGCGGTTTCGCGCGTCGGCGGTGTGCTCGGCAAACACGGCCAGTCCGTGCTCGGCTGCCTGCGCGTCGAGCTGGCCGAACGTCTGCTGCAGGTAGTGATACACCGCGAGCGACCCCTGCTTGCCGGGCTTGTTCTCGATGTCGGCCACCACGGCGCCCTGGCCGTCGATCAGATCGATGCGCTCGATGCCGTCAATGGCGGGCAGCTGGGCGAGGTTGTCCTTGAAGACGGGGGTGGGCTGGATCACTGCAATGGCTCCGTTGGTTGATCAGGCGGGCCGTATGTTAGCGGCTCGGCCCGGCCAACGCGAGCCTAGCGGCGGGTCTTGGACTGGTTGACCGCAACGGCCGCCAGGATGAGCGCCTTCAGCGCCTTCTCGTTGACCTTGTCGCCCTCCCGGAAGTCGATCGCGCGGCGCGCATTGCCTTCCAGGCTCGCATTGAACAGGCCCGCCGGGTCCGGCACGGACGCGCCCTTCGGAAACGTCATCTTCACCGCCTGCTTGTAGACCTCGCCGGTGCAGATGATGCCGTCGTGCGACCACACGGGCACGCTCCATTTCCATTCTTCGACCACCTCCGGGTCGGCCGCATGGATGAGCGCACGCAGGCGGGCAAGCATCGCCCCGCGCCAGTCGCCGAGCTCCGCGATGCGGGCATCGATCAATTCGGATGCGGGCACGGCGCTGTCGGGCGCGCTGTTCTTGGTCATGACGCTGGCTCCGTAATGGATGTATCCGCAGAGCATTCTGGCAGGAACGCAGCCGGGCGGCCACTGTGCGCGTCTGCGCCGCGCCCGCGTGCAGCCGCCGGTTTCTCCGGAATGGGAAACCTGAGAAATGCATTTTTGCTGGATTTGAAATTCCAGCAATAAAAATCGAGCTTAAAAAGCCGCGCACTTTTAACGGCGGCAACGCGAGAAACTTTAGCTGCTTGCTGAAATTCCCCACGTGAGTAGGGTGCAAGCGCCGGTTTGCCGCCAAGCCAAGCACGGTAAGGATGTCGGTATGCAATGCCTGCGCATTGCAATAGCCGGATGATGAATATGGGAGTCATCGATTGGTCATCTTTCGACTTCAATAATTGCGCCTCCGATGTTCAGGAAATCAACGGGCGTGTACCTCGCTTTCAGGCGGGGCGATTGAATCGAGAGAATTGAAAAATGACTATTCGTCAGCGGATTACGTTGCTGGTCGTGCTGATGTTCATTGCACTGGCGGCCATTGGCGGCTATGCCGTCTACCAGACGCGCAGCGGCGCCGCAGAGGTGCGCAAGGTGACCGAGGGCGTGGTGCCGAGTGCGCTGGCATCGGCCGATCTGGTGGCGCTCGTCAAGGACGTGCAACTGGCCACGATGACGCTCGTGTATGCGCCCGACGGCAACATCGTTGCGCAGGCCCGGGGCGATCTGCAGGCCAAGGAGGCCGCGCTGCGCGCTGCGTTGCAGGTGCAGGCCACACGCGCCAACAGCCATGCCCAGGCAGGCCTGGTTGCACAGGCCAAGGAAGCCGTCGACAGCTATGTCGAGGCAATCGGGCAGACCACCGACATGAAGCTCGCGGGCAAGAACGAGTTGGCGCAGGCCTTCCTGTTTGCCAACGTGGCGAGCTACCGCGACGTGCTGGAGAAGATCGTCGAGACGCTGCGCATCGAGAAGAACCGCGAGAAGGACGCAGCCATCACCGTGCTCAACGGCAAGCTCGCCACCACGGCCACTGCCATTGGCGCGGTGAGCGGCATTGCCATCGTGGTGCTGACGGCCATCGGCATGCTGCTGTACCGGCAGATCACCCGGCCGCTGACGCGCATGCAGGCCGAGATGAGCGAGATCGCCGCCAGCCAGGATTTCACGCGCCGTGTGCCTGTGGGCCGCATGGATGAAATCGGCCATTCGGTCGTCGCATTCAACCGGATGATCGAGAAGATCCAGGAGAACGCCGCGCTGCTCAAGCAGAAGACGGCCGATATCCAGGCGATGCTGCAGAACATGCAGCAGGGCATCCTGACCGTGGTGGGCAGCGGCACGGTGCACGAGGAGTACTCCATCTATCTCGAATCGATCTTCGAGACGCAGGACATTGCCGGGCGCAGCCTCATGGCGCTCGTCTTTGCCGACACCAACCTCGGCACCGATGCGCTGTCGCAGGTGGAGGCGGCCGTGGACGCGTGCCTGGGGCAGGACATCATCAACTTCGCGTTCAACCAGCACTTGCTGGCCACCGAAGTCGAGAAGCGCATGCCCGATGGCCGTGTGAAGACGCTCGACCTGTCGTGGTCGGCCATTACCGACGACAGCGACACGATCCTGCGCCTGATGCTGTGCGTGCGCGACGTGACCGAACTGCGCAAGCTGGCCGCTGAAGCGAGCGAGCAGCGCCGCAACCTGGAGATCATCGGCGAGATCCTCGCGGTCAGCCAGGAGAAGTTCCAGCACTTCATCGAGAGCTCCACGAGCTTCGTGCACGAGAACGAGCGCATCATCCGCCAGTACTCGCAGGCCGACAGCGCCGCCATTGCCGCGCTCTTCCGCAACATGCACACCATCAAGGGCAACGCGCGCACGTACAACCTGCAGTACTTGACCAACGTGGTGCACGAAACGGAGCAGACCTACCATGCGCTGCGCGAGCCGGGCAGCGAGCACGCGTGGGACCAGGATTGGCTGATGGCGGAGCTGACGCGCGTGCGCGAGGCCATCGAGAACTACGCACGCATCAACGAGGTGAAGCTCGGCCGCAAGTCGGAACCGGCACACGGCGCGGCCGCACACGCCGCACCAGCGGTCCTGGCGCGCATTCACGAGAGCCTGCGGGCACTGGAAGCGGCCAACCCGGCCAGCCTCGATGAACTGGCCGCCATGCGCGAGACGGTGTACCAGCAATTGCGCCTGGCAGACAGCGAGACTCTTGGCGAGTTGCTGGGCAGCACGCTGCAGTCGCTGCCCTCGCTTGCGCGCGAGCTTGGCAAGGAGCCCGTCCGCGTGCGCATCGACGACAACGGTTACCGCATGCGGACCGCGGCGCGCGGCGTGTTGCAGAACGTGTTCACCCATCTGCTGCGCAACGCCGTCGACCACGGCATCGAAACCGCCGACGTGCGCATGGCACAAGGCAAGCCCGCCGCCGGCTCCCTCGACATCGAGGTGGGCGTCGACCGGGGCATGCTGCAGATCACGCTGTGCGACGACGGCCGCGGCCTTGCACTCGATCGCATCCGCGCGATTGCCGTGGAGCGCGGCTGGATCGGACCGGACGATCGGCCCAGCGACGAAGACATCGCGCAGTACATCCTCCGCCCGGGGTTCTCCACGGCCGACGAGGTGACGGCTGTGTCGGGCCGGGGGGTCGGCATGGACGCGGTGCAGGAATTCCTGCGCCGCGAGCAGGGCCGCATCGAGTTGCGTTTCACCGACGACCGCAGGGGCGCGGCATTCCGCCCGTTCCAGATGGTCATCTGCCTGCCCGAGCGATTGGCGGTGGACAGCGTGCATGCCGCCGTTGGCCCGGCCGGTGCCACGCGTGTGGCCGAGGATCAGGAAGCATCGTGATGGAATCGACCATGCTGGCCGCGCTGGCGGCGGGGATCGTGCTGGGCGCGGTGACGTGGTTCGTGCAGCAGCGTCGCGTGAACGCGCTGGCGAGCAGCTTGCGCGATGCGCAGCAGCAGGCCTCCGAGTTGTCGGAAGCCGTCGCCAGGCAAACCGCCATCGCGCAGCGGCACGCGAACGAGGTTGCCGCGCTGGAGACCTCCGTCGCGCAGATGCGCGATGCCGCGGCAGACCAGCTGGAAGTCATCGAGCAGTTGCGCACGGAGCTGCAGTCGGCCGCGCACGCCAAGTCGCAGTTGGCCGACCGCGCCCGACGGATTGCGCAGGAGGCAGCGCGCCTGCGCGGCCTGGCGCTCACGTTCGAGCGCTGGCACGAGCAGATGATTTCGCTGATGGAGCAGAACCACGACATGCATGCCAAGAACCAGGAGCTGCAGTCGATCGTGCGGCACGTGGTGATCGTGTCGCTCAATGCGTCCATCGAGGCCGCGCGTGCGGGCCAGGCGGGGCGCGGCTTTGCCGTAGTCGCCAGCGAGGTCCGCACGCTGGCGGCGCGCTCGGAGGAACTCTCGAAGAGCTACCGCGACAGCCTGCACCTGAACGACCTCACCACCACCGCCACGTTCCAGGACATCCAGGCGGGCGGCAAGATGATCACCGCATCGCTGTCGAGCGTCGAGGCGCTGGCCAGCGCGTTTGAATCGTGGACGGACCGCACGTGATCGGCACCAACGCACAGGACAGCCTGGACCGCATCTTCCGCAAGGCGGCGCGCACGCGGCTCGTACTGCACGCAGAAGACGCATGCAGCGTGGCCGTGGCCGCCGCCTCGGATGACGATGCCGTTGCAGGCGAGCAGGCCGTCCTGCTGACCATCTCGTCGGTGGCGTTCCGGTTGCTGCTGGTGCTGCGCTTCGATGCATCGGAGCCCACGCGCCGGTACTTCACCGGCGAAGGCAACGGGCGCCCGTTTGACGAAGCGTGCATGGAGATCGCCAACCTGTGCTGCGGCGCGATCAACCAGGAGCTGCTGCAGGCGTTTCCGGACCTCGGCATGTCGACGCCGTATGCGGTGAGTGCGCGTTGCGTGTCGTATCTCGATGTGCTCAAGCCCGGCTATGTAGCGTCGTATGCGGTCACCATCAACGGCGACGTGCGCGTGGCGGCGACCGTTTGCGTGTGCGCGCATGCACCGCTCGATTTCGTGGCCGACGTACGTGACGAGGTGCAGCCCAGCGGCGAGCTGGAACTGTTCTGACGAAAAAGGAGAGAAGACGATGACAAGGATCCTGGTGGTCGACGATTCGAGCACCGTGCGTGACGAGGTGGCCGGTTTTCTGAAGAAGCACGGCCTCGCCGTGGATACCGCCGTGGACGGCAAGGACGGCCTGGCCAAGATCAAGGCCAACCCCGGCGTGAAGCTCGTCATCAGCGACGTCAACATGCCGAACATGGACGGCCTCACGATGGTGGAAAAGGTGCGCGGTGAACTCGGCAACAACACGGTCAACGTCATCATGCTGACCACCGAAAGCAGCACCGCCATGAAAGACCGCGGCCGGGCGGCCGGGGTGAAAGGCTGGATCGTCAAGCCGTTCAAGGGTGAGGCGGTGCTGGAGACGTTCAAGAAGCTGGCGAGCTGACACGCGGCACCGGGGTGCGCCATCGTCGACTCGATGCCGGCGGGCGTGGCGCGCACGTGTTTTTGGCGCCAAACTTGCTTGACCGAGGCCGTGGGCTGAAGGAGTCGTCATGCAAGAGCTCGCCTTTCGCACCCTGCTGTACCGCTACTTCTTCTTCGGCTGGCTGTTCAAGGACGCCAGCCGCGGCAACCTGTTCGAGCGGTCGGCCGCGTGGCGCTTCAACAAGGCACATGCGCACTGGCTGCTCGCCTACATGCGACGATGGGCGTGGTGCGGGCTGCTGTGCTATGCGCTGGGCGGCGCGCTGGAACTGGGGCTCGGCACGCCGCGCCTGTCGGTGCTGTTCTACGTGCCGAGCGCGCTCAGCGTGCCTGTGAACGTGGTGATCGCGGTGCTGTGGATCGGACTCAAGGCGCTGCCCGGGCCGCTGCGCGATCAGTAGCGCGCGGCGCTCAGTTCTTTGCCACGGGTACCAGGTCGAAGCGGTCGGCCTGATACTGGAACAGCAGGCAGTCCTCCCCCTTTTCGCAGCCGCTGTAATGCGGCATGCCGGCGGGCAGCTGATAGAACGAGCCCGCCGGATACGCCACGCGCTTGCCGTCGATCACGGCGTAGAACGTTCCCTTGAGCACCACCGTCGGCAGGTTCTGCGTATGCACGTGGTACGGATTGCCCTTGCCGGCCGGGAAGATGACGAACGCTTCGTACGGCCCCTTGCCGGTGATGCTGCCGCGCACGTCGGCCACCTGGATGCCGCCGGTGTCCGGCAACTCGCGCCACTGCAGCCTGGCGGTCGGAAACGACACGAGCGGCAGCGGCACGACACTTTGCTCGGCGGCATGGCCGGCCTGGGCGACGAGTGAGCCGAGCAAGGCCGCGGCAACGAGTGCGCCGGTACGTCGGGGGGTCAACATCATGGGTTTCTCCTGAAAGGGCTGTGGAAGTCGGGCCAGTCTAGGAGAGGCGCCCCGCCGCGAGAATCCGCGCACGCACACAGCGCCTGTGCGCGGGCTGCACGGATCAGACCGTTGCGATCAGCAGTTCTTCGGCATTGCGTGGCGGGCGCAGGCCATCGGCGCGGCCGGCAAAGTAGCGCGCCGTCAATGCGTCTGCCGAGATGTGCTGCGCCTCGCGCAAGCCGTTGTCCCGCGCGAGCGCGAGCATCTCGGCCGGGGTGAAGAAGCTGATGAAGGGCGTGCCGCTCGCACGCGCGCCTTTCTCGGCCATCTCAAGCCCTGGGCGGACATCCGGGTCCGCCATCTCCAGCGGCAGCAGGAACGTCATGGCAAAGATCGAGCCCGGCGCCAGCGATGCCACTTGCCGCAGCGTGGCCGCATTCGTTTCCTTGGTCAGGTACATGCTCACGCCGGTCGATACCACGACGGCGGGCTTGCCGGCATCGAAGCCCGCATCGACCAGGGCGTCCTGCCACGATTGCCGCGCCTCGAAATCCACCGGCACGAAGCGCAGCCAGTCCGGAACGCCATAGCCGAGTTCCATCAGGCGCCGGCGCTTCCAGGCCTGCGGGCCGGGCGGGTCCACTTCAAACACCGTCATGCGCGAGGCCACGTCGGGCCGGCGCTGCGCAAAGCTGTCCAGCCCCGCCCCCAGGATCACGTACTGGCGCAACCCGTGCGCCGCGTGTTCGATGACGAGGTCCTCGATGAACCGCGCACGCGCCACGATGGACGCGCGAAACGGCCGCGTGAACTGGGGGTGCATGTCGCCGCGCTGCTGCCAGCCCGGTTCAGGCGCGAGCAGCTTCAGGCCCACCTCGTCTTCCAGCACGTGGGGCGCAGCGTCGCTCTGCACGTGCAACGCGCGCCACAACGCGACGCGGGCGGCGGTGCTGTCGGGGGCGGCATCGTGTGTGTCGTTCATGGCAAGGATCACTCCATCCGGTCGGTCGACGGCTCGTAGTCGGGAAACACCGCGAAGGCCTGCACGGGCTGCTTTGTCATGCACACCGCGAACAGGCGGCTGGCGAGCCACCCCGCCAGCCACGCTTGCACGGCGGGCAGCGGCTGGCCCGCGAACCAATCGGGCTGCACCGCCGCAAACTGCCGCACGAACGGGAAGATCGCCAGGTCGGCCGCACACGGCTGCGCCCCGCCCAGATACCGCTGATGCTGCAAGCGCGATTCCAGCGGCGCCAGCAGGGCCTCAACGGCCTGTGCGCGCACCGTCTCGCGCGGGGCGGCTTCGTTTGGATAGCGCTCGGGGTATTTGTAGCGATCGAGCAGGCGCTTGAACTCGCCGTCGTTGGTGCGCAGCAGCGCGAGGTTGTCGTCGGCCTGGGCGCGGCGCCACCAGCCTTGCGCGTCGTCCGGCTCGAAGGCCCAGCGCATGATGTCCAGGCTTTCTTCCAGCACGGTGCCGTCGGGCAGGCGCAGCACCGGCACGGTGCCTTTGGGCGACAGCGCAAGCAGCTCGGCCGGCTTGTCGCGCATCACGATCTCGAAGGTCTGGAACCGGCGGTGGGCTTGCAGCATCGCCAGGCGGGCGCGCATCGCATAGGGGCAGCGGCGATAGCTGTAGAGCAGGGGCAGGGTGGCGTCGGCGGACATCGTGATGGCGGTGCAGGACATTCGGGCGCGTCAGGGTAACGGAATCGGGGCTGCGGCGCTGCTACGCGACCAGGCGCGCATGCCCGGCGCGGCCTGAGCGCCGCACGGACTGCGGCGGCTGGCCGAACACGCGGATGAACGCGCGCCGCATGCGTTCCGGATCAGCAAAGCCGACCGCGCGCGCCACCTGCTCCAGCGATTCGTCGCCCGCCTCTACGCGCGGGCGCGCGGCTTCTGCACGCAGTTTTTCGATGGCCTTGGCGGGCGTCTGCCCCGTCTCGGCCACGAAGGCGCGGTCGAACTGGCGGCGGCTCAGGTGCGCGACCTCTGCCAGGCGGTCGACATCGAGCGCTTCATGCAGGTGCTCGCGTGCATAGCTCAGCGCCCGGGCGATGCGGCTCGATGCCGGATCCAGCTCCAGCAGCGCCGAGAACTGCGATTGCCCGCCCGGGCGCCGGTGATACACCACCAATTCGCGTGCCACCGCGCGCGATACGTCGACACCCAGGTCGTCTTCGATGAGCGCCAGCGCCAGGTCGATGCCCGACGAGATCCCTGCCGACGTCCACACCGGCCCATCGTGGATGAAGATATGGTCGCTCTGCACCTGCACGCGCGGATAGCGCCGCTGCAGCAACGCCGCCATGCGCCAGTGCGTGGTCGCGCGGCGGCCGTCGAGCAGCCCCGCCGCCGCCAGGGCAAACGCGCCGGAGCACACGCTGGTCATGCGCCGCGAGTGCCGCGCCGCTTCCTGCACGAAGGCGATCAGCCGGGCAGAAAACGCATCTTCGCGCGGGCCGTTGCCGCCCGAGATGACCAGCGTGTCGAAGGCCGGGTCGTCCAGCGGCTGCGTCTGCATGACGAGGCCCGGTGCGCTCTGCACCTGCGCGCCCCCTTCGGACACGACATCAATCCGATACGCCGGTTGCGCAGCGAGCCGGTTCGCCACGTCAAAGGCCGTCAGCGGGCCGGTGAAGTCGAGCAGGCTGCAGCCGGGAAACACCAGAAAACCGATTCTGCGCATGATGGCTTGAAATGAGGGAATAACGTCATTCAAGACGGATGTTGCTCCGCCATGCTGACGCTGTCAAACGCACTCCTGGAGCACACCATGACGACAGCAGTCTGTTCCCCGGCCGCCGAAGGCGAGGTTTCACGCCATCACCGCTGGAAGGTGCTCGGCGTGGGCGTGGCGGCCAACGCGAGTTTTTCGGCGGCGTTCTCAGGCATCCCGACGACGGCCGTGTTCATGCGCTCTGCGTATCACCTGGGCAATGCGGAGCTGGGCGTCGCGCTGGGGGCGCTGGGGCTGGGCATTGCCGTCAGCGAACTGCCATGGGGCCTGCTGACCGACCGCTGGGGCGACCGCACGGTGCTGCTCGCGGGGCTCGGCCTGACCGCGCTGGCGTTGCTCGTGATGGCGTGCTGCGCGGTGCCGCTGCATGGCAGCGCGCCGCCCCTGGCGTGGCTGGTGGCGGGCATGCTGAGCGTCGGGCTGCTGGGCGGCAGCGTGAACGGCTCCAGCGGCCGCGCGGTCATGGGCTGGTTTCGCGAAGGGGAGCGCGGGCTCGCCATGAGCATCCGCCAGACTGCCGTGCCGCTGGGTGGCGGCATTGGCGCGCTGGTGTTGCCGGGCCTGGCCGCGCATGCCGGCTTTGGCGCGGTCTACGGCGGGCTGGCCGCGGCCTGCGCTGTGACGGCGGTGCTGACGTGGCTGTGGGTGCACGAGGCGCCCGGCATCGCGCAGGCCAGCATGGCTGGGGCCGGCGAAGCGGCCGGCGCCGCACCGTTGCGCGATCCGGTGCTGTGGCGCATGGCGCTGGCCATTGGCCTGCTGTGCGTACCGCAGGGCGCGGTGGTGGCGTTTGCCACGGTGTTCCTGCGCGATTTCGCGCATGCCGGCGTCCTCACGCTGAGCCTGACGATGGCCTCGGTGCAGGGCGGTGCGGCCGTCATGCGCGTCTGGAGCGGCCGCTGGACCGATCGGCACGGCAATCGCCGCGCATATCTGCTGACCTGCGCCCGCTGGAGTGCGGCGCTGTTTGTCGCGCTGGCCGGGGTGGCCTGGATGACGTGGGCGTGGTCGATGGACCTGACGGTCATGCGCGTGGCGCTGGTGGCGGTCATCGTGGCCGGCGGCATCTGTGTGTCGGCGTGGCATGGTGTCGGCTACACGGAACTGGCGACGCTGGCCGGCGCGCAGCGGGCGGGCACCGCGCTGGGCCTGGGAAACACGGGGGCGTTTGCGGCGCTCGGCCTCACGTCGTTGTGCCTGCCGCAGCTGCTGGCGTGGTCGTCATGGCCGGTCGTGTGGCTCGTGGCGGCGGGTAGCGCGCTGCTGGCCTGGCGGGTGCTGCCGGCGGTGCAGCCGCGCTCCGCCGGTGGTCGTATGCCGCGCTCGTGATTTCACGCGCCGGTGTTCGGAACCTGCGTGCAGTTCTGAATTTCGTTTCAAGCCAGCCCTTGCGGGGCAAGGCCTTGCGGGGCGCAAGGCCGTGCCCCGCAGGCAGCCAGGGGCCACAGATCGGTTAAAGCTCTCTGAGAATCTGTCGTTAGCTTCGTTTATATCAAACGGGTGCTTCCAGCACACCGGGCAACACCCCCGCTTTCCCATCGAGTAGTGCACGGCAGATATGAAGACGCTTTCCATCAAGGCCCGGCTTGCGCTGGTGCTGTTCGTTCTCGCTGTATTCCTTGCAGGCGTTGGCGCGCTGGGGCTATACGGCAACCTGCGCTCGAACGCGGCGCTCAAGGAAACCTACGCCAACCAGCTCGCGTCCACGCGGGCGCTCGGCCAGGCGGTGTCGCGGCTGGTGCAGGCACGCACGGCGCTCGACCGCGCCGTCTATGAAAGCGACGACGCGAAGATCGCCGACCTGGTGAAGGCCGCTCGCGCGCAGATCGCCGCCAGCGACGAGGGGTGGAAGGCCTACAACGCCCTGCCGTTCGCCACGCCGGAAGAGGAGCAGACCGCCACCGAGGCCAAGCGTCTGCGCGACACGTTCTTTCGCGAAGGCATGGAGCCGGTCCTGGCCGCCTTCGACCGCCACGACTACGCGGCAGCGCGCCCGCTGGTCCTGGACAAGCTGTACGAACTGTTTGTGCCGTATGCGGTGAAGGCGGACCGTCTGAACGCCATCCAGGCCGAGATTGCGGCCTCGGCGTACAACAACGCGCAGTCGTTCTTCAACCGCCTCGTCTGGATGTTCCTGATCGTGATTGCGGTGGGGCTGGCGCTGGCGGCGGGGTGCTATGTCGTGCTCTCGCGTGCCATTTCGCGCCCGCTGGAGGAGATGCTCGCGCATTTCCGCGAGATCTCCAGCGGTAACCTGACGACTGACATCCGCGTCCACTCGCGTGACGAGATGGGCGTGCTGATGGAAGGGCTGCAGCAGATGCAAGCCAAGCTCAAGGAGACCGTGGTGACGGTGCGCCGGGGCAGCGAGTCGATCGCTTCGGCCACCCAGCAGATCGCGGCGGGCAACACGAACCTGTCGCAGCGCACCGAGGAGCAGGCCAGCTCGCTGGAAGAAACCGCGTCGAGCATGGAAGAGCTCACGAGCATCGTCAAGCAGAACGCCGACAACGCCCGCCAGGCCAGCACGCTCGCGGTGAGCGCATCGGAGATCGCCGTGCAGGGCGGTGCCGTGGTGCAGGACGTGGTCAATACGATGGGCGAGATCAGCGAGTCGTCGCGCAAGATCACCGACATCATTGCCGTGATCGAGGGCATCGCGTTCCAGACCAACATCCTGGCGCTGAACGCCGCCGTGGAAGCCGCGCGTGCGGGTGAACAGGGCCGCGGCTTTGCCGTGGTGGCCGGTGAAGTGCGCACGCTCGCCCAGCGCAGCGCGGGCGCGGCGAAGGAGATCAAGTCGTTGATCGAGGATTCCGCCGCGCGCGTGGAGTCGGGCTCCACGCTGGTGGCGCGTGCCGGCAAGACGATGGAAGAGATCGTCGTGGCCGTGAAGCGCGTGACCGACATCATGGGCGAGATCAGCGCGGGCTCGGCCGAACAGAGCAGCGGCATCGAGCAGATCAACGAAGCCGTCACGCAGATGGACGACGTGACGCAGCAGAACGCCGCGCTGGTCGAGCAAGCTGCCGCCGCCGCGCAGGCACTGGAAGAACAGGCCGACGAACTGCGCCGGGCGGTGGCGGTGTTCCGCGTGGCCATGTAGCGCACGGCGGCACAGCACTGCGATTGCTCCGGCAGCGAAGCGGCTGCGGCGGGGCTACACTGCGGGGTCGGCCTTCGGGTCGACCCCGCTTTTTGTTCGATGCGGCCCCCATAACGATTATCCGGAGGTGTCATGCGTTTCCAGTGTCGTCGTGTTCCCGTTCAAGCCTTGGTGTCTGCTGCCGTGCTTGCATGCAGCGCCGGAGCCTTCGCCCAGACCATTCCCGCCAGCAAGCCTGCGCCCACCTCGCTCACGCCCGAGCAGCAGCGCTATCACGACATCTACAAGGAGCTGGTCGAGATCAACACGACGCATTCGGCCGGTGACACCACCCAGGCCGCGCATGCCATGGAAAAGCGCCTGCGCGAGGCCGGCTTTGCGGCCGGCGACATGCAGGTGATCGAGCCCTTCCCGAAGAAGGGCAACCTCGTGCTGCGCTGGAAGGGCACCGGCGCCAAGAAGCCGATGCTGCTGCTCGCTCACATCGACGTGGTGGAGGCCAAGCGTGAAGACTGGAAGACCGATCCGTTCAAGCTGCAGGAAACCGACGGCTACTTCACCGCGCGTGGCGCCATTGACGACAAGGCGATGGCGTCGGCCTTCGTGTCGGTGCTGGGCCAGCTCAAACAGGAAGGCTTCAAGCCCTCGCGCGACATCATCCTCGCGCTGACCACCGACGAGGAGCGCGGCGACGTGCCGAGCAACGGCGCGTACTGGATCGTCAACAACAAGCCCGAGCTGGTGAAGGCGGAGTTCGGCATCAACGAAGGCGGCGGTGGCGAGCTGCGCAACGGCAAACCGGTGCTGCACCGCATCCAGGTGGCCGAGAAGATGTACACGACGTACGAGCTGGAGGTGCGCGACGTAGGCGGACACAGCTCGGTGCCGACCAAGACGAACCCGATCTATGCGCTGTCGGCCGCGCTGGACAGGCTGGGGGCGTATCAGTTTCCCGTCAGGCTGGCGGACGTGACGCAGACCTACTTTGCGCGCAGCGCACCGCTGGCGACGGGGCAACTGGCGCAAGACATGCGTGCCGTCGGCACCGGCAAGCCGGACCAGGCGGCCATCGACCGGCTTTCCGCCAATCCGTTCTACAACGCGCAGCTGCGCACCACGTGCGTGGCGACGATGGTCAACGCGGGCCATGCCGAGAACGCGCTGCCGCAGTCGGCCAAGGCGACGGTCAATTGCCGCATCCTGCCGCACGATGATCCTGCCGATATCGACCGCCAGCTCAAGCAGGTGCTGGGCAACGACAAGATCAGCGTGCGCTATGTCAACAAGCCGCTGGCGAGCCCCGCCTCGCCGCTCAATGGCGATCTGGTGAAGACGGTGGAGGCGCTCACGCAGCAGATGTGGGGCGTGCCGGTGATCCCGGCGATGAGCACGGGCGCGACGGACAGCCGCTTCATGCGCAATGCGGGGATTCCGATGTATGGGGTGTCCGGGTTGTTTACGGAGCCGGCGGATCTGCGCACGCACGGGCTGGATGAGCGGATCGAGATTGCGCGGTTGTACGACGGGAGGGAGTTTCTTTATCGGCTGGTGAAGCAGTTGGCTGAGTAAATTGTTGGGCGCGGCTTGTTCGTGCTGGTTTTTGTTGGGTTTCGGCCCCTGGCGGGGCCGACTTACTTTCTTTGTCTTGCCAAAGAAAGCAAGCAAAGAAAGGCGCGCCCGA
>NZ_LWRX01000147.1:0-14195 GCF_001683835.1 Ralstonia sp. RL
CTCGCCCATGATGTCGGTCACGCGCTTGACGGCGACGACCACCTCGTCGATCACGCTGCCGGCCTCGGCCACCAGCGTGGTGCCGTTCTGCACGCGGCCGACCGAATCGCTGATGAGCTCCTTGATCTCCTTGGCCGCCGTCGCGCTGCGCTGCGCGAGGCTGCGCACCTCGCCGGCCACGACGGCAAAGCCGCGGCCCTGCTCTCCGGCGCGGGCGGCCTCCACGGCAGCGTTCAACGCAAGGATGTTGGTCTGGAAGGCAATGCCCTCGATCACGCCGATGATGTCGGCGATCCGGCGGCTGCTCTCGTCGATACCGGCCATGGTCTCCACGACGCGGCCGACGACCTCCCCGCCCTTGGCGGCGATGCCTGACGCATTGACCGCCAGCGCGCTGGCCTGACGCGCGTTATCGGCGTTCTGTTTGACGATGCTGGTCAGCTCTTCCATGCTCGACGCCGTTTCTTCCAGCGACGAGGCCTGCTGTTCGGTCCGCTGCGACAGGTCGGCATTGCCCGCGGCGATCTGCTTGGTGGCGCTCGCAATGGAGTCCGACCCCGTCCGCACCTGCCCGATGATCCGCTGCAGGCTTGCCTGCATCTGCGACACGGCGTGCATCAGGCGCGCGGTCTCATCGCGGCGGCCGGCGGCGGTCTGCCCTTCCACGCGCGTGGCAAGGTCGCCTGCGGCCATGCGCTCGAACACCTGGATGGCGCGCTCCAACGGGCGCACCACGGTGCGACCCAGCACGCCGCGCGCCACCACCGAGAGCAACAGCGCGGCCGCCAGCAGCCCGCCCGAAATCCAGATGCTCATGGTGTAGCGCGACTGCGAGCGGTCGAACCGCGCCTGGCCATAGGCAAACCTCGCCTTGACCAGCGGGGCGAGCGCCACGTCGTAGGCGTTGAACAGTTGCGGCACCTGCGTCGTGTTCAGATCTCGGTAAGTGGTGAGGTCGCTGCGCTCAAGCGCGGCGATGGCGGGCTCCAGCGCGGTCTTGACGAACTTGCTGCGCGCGGCATCGGCCGCCTGCAGCTGGGCGCGGTCAGCCTCGGGCACGGGCAGCTTCATGAATTCGGCCCAGGCGGCGTTGGCCGAATCGACCATGCCGTGCGCATCGGCAAGCAGCTTCTTGAGCTCCTCCGGGGACGAAACCGAATCGAAGTTCGTCAGGTGAATGCGCGCCCACAGCAGATTGATCGTGTCCTTGGCCAGCAGGTCCAGCCCCTTGGCGTCTTCCAGATACACCGCGCGCAGATCGGCGTTGGTCGCCCGCCCGGACGCGATGCCGGCCGCGCCCACCACTGCAATCATCAAAGCAAATGCGGCCACCAGGATCGTCAGCCGCGTCCGAATGCTCGTATCCATCCACTTCCACATATGTCGTTTCCCTTGCTTGGTTCGGCCGTCCGGTACTGTCGTGCTCCCCTGCTTGCAGCACGGCGTGGGCGATCCGGGTTCACTCCTGAAAGGTTCTAACGGCAGCGTCGGACAGAAATGGAGGGCCGGCGCCTGAATGTCTCGGATGTGGCGGCCGTGATACCCGGACTGTAAAAAAGATGCCCCGGGCGCACCCCGCCGGCGTGGGGTGGCTCTAGAATGCACGTTGCGCCATCCCGTGGGATGGCAATCACGCGAAACCGTGCGGTATGCCGCACTGCTCTCAAGGGGATCGAGATGAAGACACTGATCGCACTGCTGGCCCTGGGCTGCGTTGTCCTGGCGGGCTGCAACACGATGGCCGGCATGGGCAAGGACATCCAAACGGGCGGCCAGAAGCTGGAAAGCGCTGCCGATAGCACCAAGCAGAAGATGTAATGGGGCCAACCCCGAAGGCCAATCCCGCCTGAATAAGAAAACGCCGCGCATTGCGGCGTTTTTCTTTGGCCACGCCCCGCATCGGTTGACCGGGCGGTGGGCCTAAAGCAATTCCTCCGGCGTAAACGGCGCCAGCATCTGGATCCATGCCCGACGCCCGAAACCCACGTCGGGCTCGTGGTCGACGGAGACCTCCTTGCCGTTCTGGTGAGTGGTCCACCGCAGATGGCCGTCCACCTGGGTCACGCGGTAGGCACTGTCGCCGATGGAGTCGTCGAACAGCTTGGCGACCGCCTGCGCGAGCACCGGGCTGCGGATGATCAACCCGGTCTCGGTATTGAGTGCAATGGAGCGCGGGTCGATGTTCATCGAGCCGACGAACAGCGTGTTGCGGTCGATGATGATCGACTTCACATGCAGGCTCGCCTGGGACGAACGGAACGAACCGACCGCCTTCGGGCGATCGCCGAGCGTCGGGCGCAGCTCGTACAGCTCGACGCCGCTGTCGAGCAGCGCGCTGCGGTATTTCGCATAGCCCACGTGGACGATGGGCGCATCGGTGGCGGCCAGGGAGTTGGTCAGCACGCGCAGCCGCACGCCGCGCTCCCGCAGATGCCGGATCACGTCCACGCCGGCTTTGCCGGGTACGAAATACGGCGAGATCAGGGCCACCTCGCTCTTCGCTTCGTCAATGAGGTGCAGCAGGGTCTGGGCGAGGCGCTCGCCGCCCGGTTCCACCTTTTCGCCGGAAACCTTGGCCGGGCGATCGACAATGACCTGCGCCGGCACCCACTCCAGGCGCAGCCGGCGGCGCGCGATCTGATCGGCCAGGAACCAGTCCCGCAGCGCAGGGCGAAGGGGCAGCGACTCAGTCGGCGTCGGGTGGGCCAGATCCGTCTCGTTGCGCATGCGCTGCTGCTCGACGTCGGCCACGCTGCGTGCGGATTCCTGCGGACCCGAGCCGAAATCGAGGGGCGCAGTCGGTACGTCGATATGCCGCGGCGGGCCTTCCGGTGTGCGGGCGGCCGGCACGGGCGGCGGATAGTTGCCGTCCTTCTGCTCGGGCGGATGCGCGTTGCTGGGTTCGGGCGCCAGCGCCTGGACCGGATAGGCGAATTCGCTGTTCCAGTACGAATCGAACGCGGCCGACAACTGCCGCACCGCAGGCCCCGCCGCCAGCACGTCGAGGTCGACGAAGTTCGTGTTCTTGTCCTGCGTGAAATACTCCGCGCCGAGATTGCGGCCGCCCGTGACCGCCAGCGCGTTGTCGGCAATGAAGGCCTTGTTGTGCATGCGACGGTTGACACGGCGGAACTCGGCCGCGCCGCTCAGGTAGCGCGTCACGTTCGACATGCGCCCGCCCGGAAACGGGTTGAACAGCCGCACGTCGATGTTCTTGTGCGAGGAGAACTTCAGGAACGCCACGTCGCGCCCGTCGCTGTGCAGATCGTCGACCAGCATGCGCACGCGCACGCCGCGCTCGGCGGCGGCGAGCACATGGCGCATCAGCTCACGCACGCTGTTGTCGCTTTCGATGATGAAGTACTGCAGATCCAGCGTGCGCTCGGCACGGTCGGCCAGCGTGAGCAGCGTGGCGTAGGCCTCCTCGCCCGAGGCGATCAACCGGAACCCCGACACGTCGGGCGACGGCGCATTGGCCTGCACGAGGCGCCCCAGCGAGGTGGCGGGCGCCGGGGCGGCCAGCGCCGTCGTCACGGGCCGGTCGACATGGTCTGGCAGGCTTGCACAGGCGGCCAGCAGCACGACGAGCCAGGCGAACCAGCCGCGCGAATGCTGCACAAGGAGTCTCGGAAGCGGTTGCATGATCGTCCTGATGGTTGTCGTCGCTGCTCGACAGGACGGCAACGGCACATCAGCAAGCGGCATGCCGGCCGTCCCCGATGCGGCGAGCCTACGCCAACCGGGCGGGGCGGAAATATCCGTGTTTGTCCGACGCCACCTGGGCCATGTCAAAATGACTCAGGGTGGGCTTTACTCTGCTGCTTCTGATGCTGACCAATACCACGGCGTTCGCCGCCTTCATTTTTGTCATGCACTGCGTGGGCGTGCTCGCCGCCGTGCACGCGGTGCTGACGGTGCGCACATCGCAGGGCGCCATTGCGTGGGCCATTTCGCTGGTCACGCTGCCCGAGTTCACGCTGATTCCGTATCTGATTTTCGGACGTAGCACGTTCGCCGGCTACGTGGATGCGCGGCGCTTCAACAATGCGCGCATGCGCGAGATCACCCTGTCGGACGACTGGCGCCGCCTGCGCGACCATGAATCGTGCGTGGTCGTGCCGCAACATGCCTGCATGCAGGCCCTGCCCCGGCTCACGGGCATGCCGTGCCTGTCGCACAACCGGGTGCGGCTGCTCGTCAACGGCGCGGAGACGTTCGAAGCCATCTTCGCGGCCATCGCCCAGGCGCAGCGGGTGCTGATCGTGCAGTTCTTCATCGTGCATGACGACGCGCTCGGCCGCCGCCTGGCCGAACTGCTTGTCGAACGGGCCCGCGCCGGCGTGCGCGTGTACTTCCTGTTCGACCGCATCGGCTGCCATGCCCTGCCCCGCCACTACGTGCAGCGGCTGACGGAGGGCGGCGTGCTCGCCAAGCCGTTCTCCACGCACGCCGGGTTCGTCAACCGGTTCCAGCTCAACTTCCGCAACCACCGCAAGCTCGTGGTGGTGGACGGTGAACGCGCGTACGTGGGCGGCCACAACGTCGGTATCGAATACCTGGGCGAGAAGCCGCCGCTGGCGCCGTGGCGCGACACGCATATCGAGATAGTCGGCGCGGCCGTGATGGACCTGCAGCTGACTTTTGCCGAAGACTGGTACTGGGCCGCGCGCGAAGTGCCGCAGCTGATCGTGCCTGAGCTGCGCCCCGATGAGGACATGGTCTGCCAGGTCGTCGCCAGCGGCCCGGCCGACAAACAGGAAACCTGCTCGCTGTTCTTCATGGAGGCCATCCAGTCGGCGCGCAAGCGGTTGTGGATCACCACGCCGTACTTCATTCCCGACGAGGCGGTGTTTGCCGCGCTGCGCCTGGCCGTATTGCGTGGCGTGGACGTGCGCATCCTCATCCCGTCGCGGCCGGACCACCGCGTGGTGTTCCTGGCCTCCACCCTGTATGCATACCAGGCCATCCGCGCGGGCGTGAAGATCTACCGCTACCTGCCGGGCTTCCTGCACCAGAAAGTCGTGCTCATCGACGACGATGCCGCCGCCGTGGGCAGCGCGAACCTCGACAACCGCTCGTTCCGCCTGAACTTCGAGCTCATGATCATGACGGCCGACGCGCGCTTCGCCAACGACGTGGCCCAGATGCTCGAAGCCGATTTCGGCCAGGCCACGCGCGTCGGCCGCGACGAATACGAGCACGCGCATCCGCTGCGCCGCGTGATCATGCACGTCGCCAAGCTGTTCGCGCCGATCCTGTAGCCCCCCCCCGGCCGAATTTGGCAGCAAGAAGCGGAGCGCATCCCCGCGTCGACATCCGTAGCCTGAAGCGAACGTCTTCAGGAGAAGCGCGATGTCCGAGTCCTTTGCCAAGCCGCTGCCGGCGGGCTTCAACCGGCTGGCCGGTTCGAACCTGGCGGCACAATCCGCCGAGCAGATTGCGCTGGCCGCCATGCCGATGGTGGCGGTGCTCGCGCTGCACGCCGACGCCAGTACGGCGAGCTGGCTGCAAGTGGCCCTGACGCTGCCGTTCGTGCTGTTTGCCATTCCGATTGGCATGCTGGCCGACCGCTGGCCAAAACGCGCGCTGATGGCCAGCGCAGAAGCAGTGCGGGCGATGGCGTTGCTTGCAGTCGCCGGGCTGCTGGCGGCCGGGCTGCTGAATCTGCCGATGCTCGGCTTGCTCGGGTTTGTCGCGGTGTGCGGCACGGTGGTGTTCAGCGTGGCGGCGCCCGCGCTGGTGCCATCGCTCGTGCCATCCGCCATGCTCTCACGCGCCAACGGGCGCATCGAACTTGCCCGCACGGTGGCGTTTGCCTGCGGGCCGGCGATCGGCGGCGCGCTGATCGGTTGGACGGGGGCCACGGCGGCGTTCCTGCTGGCCGCAGGACTATCTGCGGTGGCGGCCGTGCTGCTGCGGGGTGTGGCGTCGCCTGCGCCGGACGCACGGCGTGCATCGCATCCGCTGCAGGACATCGCGGAAGGTGCGCGCTTTGTGTTCCGTCATCCGTTGCTGCGCCCGGTGTTTGCCACGCAGTTCCTCTTCACCACGGCCATCTTCATGGTGTTTGCGATCTTCGTGCCGTATGCCGCGCATCGGCTCGGGCTGTCGGCGCAGGCGATCGGATTCACACTGGCGATGTACGGCGCCGGCATGGTGGTCGGCGCGCTGCTGGCCGCGCGCATCCTGGCGCGCTGGCGTTTCGGCCATGTCGTGGCAACGGGCCCGGTCTGCGGGTTGGCCGGCGGCGTGTTGCTCGCGGCCACGCTGTGGCAGCCGTGGCCCGCCCTGGCCCACGCGGGGTTCTTCCTGCTGGGCTGCGGGCCGATCCTCTGGGTGGTCAGCACAACGACGCTGCGGCAGACCGTGACGCCGCCCGCGCTGCTGGCACGCGTCTCGGCGGTGAACGTGATGTCGTATGGGGCGCGGCCGCTGGGCGCTGCGCTGGCCGCGTGGCTGGCGGCGCGGGCCGGCATGGGCGCTTGCCTGGTGGCGGCACTTGCAGGCTTCGCGCTGCAGTTGCTGTGCATCCTGCAGTCGCCCGCGGTGCGGCTGTTGCGTCAGCCGACGGCCGCCGGTGCGGACATGGCGTTCGGGCCGACGCGCGGCGAGCCAGCCTGAACGCCCATCGCTTTACACCATGCGGCGAATGCCAAACCGCTGCGCGCGGCGGCGCCAAACGAACCCGTAGTACGCGCCCTGCATGACGAACATGGCGATGAACGCCGCCGGATACGCTGCCCAGATGCCGTCCGTGCCGATGTGGCGGCTCAACGCCCAGGCCACCGGCACCTCTACCGCCACGATGGCCAGGATCGAGATGGCCGTGGGCGCCATCACGGTGCCGCTTGCACGCATCACACCTGAGAAGACACTCGCCATGCCGAAGATGACCGAGCTCCACAGCGAGATATGCAGCAGGCTCTGCGCGAGGTCCATCACTTCGGTATTCGTGGTGAACCATCCGATGACGGCGCGCGAGAACAGCAGCGCCATCACCACCATCAGCCCCGTGACCGCCACGTTCAGCCACAGCCCGGTGCGCGTGATGGCATCGAGCCGTTCGGTGTTGCCGGAGCCGATGGCCTGTGCCCCGAGGATCGACGCCGTGATCGCAATCGACATGGCCGGAAACTGCACGTAGCTGATGATCTGCGTGCCGGCCCCGTAAGCCGCCGTGGCATCGGAGCCGAAGCCGTTGACGAGCGACAGCAGGGCCAGCTCCGCAATCGAGATCACCACGAGCTGGATGCCCGTCGGCACGCCGATCTTCAGCACCGTGCGCAACACGGCAAAGTCGATCCACAGATGGCGCGCCAGGGCGGCATCCGGCGCGAGCGGATGATTGCGCCGGCGCAGGAAGAACCCGAGCCACGCAAGCGCCACCAGGAACGCAATCGTTGTCGCCACGGCGCCGCTGGCAACGCCAAGTTGCGGCAGGCCAAACCAGCCACGGATGAACGACGGCGTCAGGACCAGCCCGATGGCTGTGGACAGCAGCAGCGTGCGCAACGGCGTGCGCGTGTCACCCACGCCGCGCATCATGGCCGTGGCGAGCAGGAAGACGAACAGCCCCGGCATGGCATACAGCATGACGCTGGCATAGAGCGTCGCGTCGCCCAGGATGTCGGCCGGCGTGCCAAGCCGGCGCAGCAGCGCATGCGCGAACGGCCCACCCAGCAGCGCCACCACCGCTCCGGCGACCAGCCCCACCGACAGCGTGGTGCCCGCCACGGTCTTTACCGCGTCAGGCTTCTTCGCGCCCCACGCCTGCCCGATCAGCACCGCCGCGCCCGAGCCCAGCCCGATGACAAACGCGATGAAGAAAAACAGGATCGGGAAGAACGCCGATACCGCCGCCAACGCCTTCACGCCCAGCATGTGGCCGACGTACACGTTGTTTAGCGTGCCCGACAGCGATTGCAGGATGTTCGCCACGATGAGCGGCCCCAGAAATGCAACGAAGGTCCGCCACAGCGGGCGCGCATTCGCCGCGGGCACGGGCGCCACGGGCGACTGCTGGCCGCTCGCGGGCGTGCCCTCGTCGGTGGCGCGGGGGCCGTTCTGACTGGTCATGCTGCCTCCTCGTGTGAAGCCCATGCAGCCTGCGCCAGCTGGCGCGCGAAATCCCGCACGTCGGCCGGCCACGGCTGGGTGAGTGATTGGAATGCGCCCGCGTCGAGCGCGAACAGCGCGCGTGTGGCCTCTTCAAAGCCTGGCGCATTGCCGGCCATGGCCGACATGAAGCGATAGGCAGCTTCCTGCGCGATGCGGCGGCGATCCACCCCTTCGGTAGCGCGGCGAGCGTCTTCCACGAGCTTGCGCAGCGTCACCGACGCCCCGCCCGGCTGGGCGGCAAGCCAGTCCCAGTGGCGCGGCAGCAAGGTCACCTCGCGGGCAATCACGCCCAGCCTTGGGCGGCCAGGGCCGCGTGGGCGACTTTCGGATTCGCCGGGTTCGGCGGCTGGGGCGGCCTGATCCAGGCGCGCAAGCACGTCTTCAACGGTGCCGCGCAGGTCGAGTTCCACCGGCTGTGCGCTGGTGTTGTCGAACACCAGCACCTGCGATTCGGGGTGCGCGTCGAGATGAATCTTGACGGCCCGGGCGACGTCGCGGACGGGCCCGCCGGCCAAGCGCTGCGTGCCGGCAAATGCCGTGCACATCACAGCTGGAGTGGGATGCATGAACTGGCTCCATAAAAACATTGGAACCAATTCTATCCGGGTTAAATGACATCAGCAATATCCCCCGGGTAAAAAGTGGATTTAGGCGCGAGCAGGTGTCCGTACACGGGTAGACCACCGCCGGCCAATGCACCGGCCAGATCCGAGCATTGCGTCAAGTTTCGTCAATTCCGTTCCGGTAGCGCGACAGAGCCATGAGCATGTCCCCTCTTGACCTCTACTGGGAGACCGCTCGTGAGTCAAAACCTCGCTCGCATCAACCGCCCCGCGAACGCACGCAACGCCATCCCTCGACCCGGTCCGCACCGCACAGTCAAAGCCACGAGTGCCGCGATTCCGGAATTGCTCGGAGTGCCGCAGTTGGAGTTCGTGCGCGTGAGTGGGCGGGAAGCCCTGAGCGAGCTGTTCACCTACACGGTCGACCTGCGCCCTGTCTCCATGGCCGCCGCTCAGGCGATGCTCGAATCGGATTTGGACGACGCCATCGGCCTGGAGATGACCTTATCCATTGAACTGGACGGCATCGGCACTGGCCTGCTGGGCGGCATTGGCGCCGGTGAGCGCCACATCACCGGCCTCATCACCGGCGCCGAGGTGATCGGCGGCATCTCCGACAACCGCCTTTACCGCTACACCCTGCGCCCTTGGCTCTGGCTCGCCACCCAGACCGCCGACTACAAATCGTTCCAGAACAAAAGCGTCATCGACATCCTCGATGAAGTGTTGGCCGACTACACCTTCAGCGTCGACAAACGCCTGGACGAAAGCGTCTTCCCCAAACTCGAATGGGAAGTCCAGCACGGCGAGACCGACGCCCACTTCATCCAGCGCCTAACCGAAGAATGGGGCATCACCTACTTCTTCGAGCACGACGGCGGCCACCACCGCCTCGTCCTCGTGTCCGAATCGGGTGCCTGGCGTAAATTCCCCAGCCCCGCATATCACACCCTGCCGATCTACCCACAGGGCTTCAAGGTCGACGAAGAACATCTCACCCGGTTTGAACCCATCAACCGCGTGCGCACGGGCAAGGTCACCCTCAAGGACTACGACCCGCGCCAGCCCAAGGCCGATCTGACCACCGGCGACAGCCTGCCGCGCGACACTCGGTTCTCCGAGTTCGAACGCTACGAATACGAACCGGGTACCTACACAAGCCGAGACATCGGCAGCCAGCGCGCCCGCATCCGCATGGAGGAGCGCCGTGCCAAGGGACGCCGCGTGCGTGGTGCTGGCGCACTACGTGGCATTGCCGCGGGCTGTACCTACCAGATCGCCAACCACGACAAGGACGACCTCAACCGGGAATTCCTCGTCATCAGCACCGAATTGGAGCTCGAAGACGTTGGCGTTCAATCTGGCAGCACCCAGCGCTACGCCTGCCACGTCCGCTTTGAAGCCCACCCGACCGATGAAGTCTTCCGCCCGCCGCTGACTACTGCAAAGCCGCGCGTCAAGGGCATCCAGCGTGCCGTCGTCACCGGTCCCGAGAATCAGGAAGTCTGGACCAACGACTTTGGCTGCGTCAAAGTCCAGTTCGAATGGGACCGCTACGGCCAGTACAACGAACATTCCTCGCCGTGGATCCGCGTCGCCAATGGTTGGTCCGGGGACCAGTTTGGCGCCATGCATGTCCCGCGCATCGGGCAGGAAGTCTTGGTCGACTTCCTCAACGGTGACCCGAATACGCCGATCATCATCGGGCGGGTGCCGAACCAGCTCAATCTGCCGCCGTGGCAGCTTCCCGGCCAGCATGCGCTGTCTGGCATTGCCAGCAAGGAACTGTTCGGGAAGCGGCGCAACCACCTGCTGATGGACGACACGCAGGGCCAGATCCAGGCGCAGCTGTCATCGGACCACCAGGCCAGCCAGCTCAACCTGGGCTATCTGACAGGTGTGCCCGGCCACCCCGGGCGCAAGGACCAACGAGGTGAGGGTTTCGAGCTGCGCACCGATGGGCATGGGGCTATCCGGGGTGCCAAAGGTCTGTTCCTCACCACCGAAGGACAGGTTGCTGCCGTGGGCGGCCACCTCGACCGGCAAGCGTTCATTCGCTGCATGGAGGCTGCGCTCGAAGCGGCGAAATCCCTGGGCGACTACAGCAGCCAGCATGAGGCCCTGAAAACCGACGCCGATCCGCAATCCACTCTCACGAAAGCCATTGAGGAGTGGGATGCCGGGGCCAACAACCACAAGGACCAGCCGGGCCAGGGTGGTCAACCCGTGCTAGGCGCCTACGCTCCGGCAGGTATCGGCTTGGCCACGCCCGAGAGCCTGACCAGCTATGCCGGCCAGCACATCGACACCGTCTCCAAGCTGAACCAGCAGCAAACGGCGGGGCAGCAATACGTCGTCAACGCCGGCACCGGCATCAGCCTGTTTGCCCACAGCGGTGAATGGAAGGGCATCGCCCATCAGGGGCAACTCGTGTTGCAGGCGCAGCAGAAGAGCATCACTGCCAATGCCAGGCAGGACGTGGTCGTTACTGCCACGGATGGCTCCGTCCTCCTCAATGCCAAGACGGGTATCACGCTCATGAGCGGCAACGCGGGGATCCGGATTGCGGATGGAAAGGTTGAGGCCTTTGGGCCCTCGCTCATCCACCTGCATACAGGCAACTTTGATGTGCCAGGGGCACAGGGCATTGATGGAGCGCTGCCGCAGTTTGAGTCGGGCGACACCAAGCGCAGCTTTGCGCTGGTGCGCGAGATCGATGGCGAACCGATTTCCAGCACCGCATACACCTTGACCACTGCCGATGGCAGCGTGGTTGGCAAGGGTGTTGCCGCGAATGGCGTCACCCCGGAATCAACCTTGCAGCAGATCGAGCACCTGCAAGCCGCCTTCAAGCTTCCCAAACTGTTCTGAGCACCTGCACCGTGAGCACACAAGAATTCAGCCTTTTCGAAACGAACGTCATCGCCCGCGCCCGCGACATCACGTTGCCCGGTGGCGGTGTGTGCAAAGCCCCGTTCAACGCGCTGCCCGGCATCATCATCTTCGTGCATGGCGTCAATTCCACTGGCGAGTGGTTTGATTCCACCGAAGCAGGGCTGTGTCAGGGCTTGAATGAACGCCTGCACCGCAGCGAGTTCGGCCAGGCCCAGGAGACCAGCCTTGCCGGTTTGCTACGTGCTGCGCGGTACGCGCCCGAACTCACCCCTGACGGCTACCTCGCACGTACCAAGAGCGACACTGGCGTGCCAGCCAGCGAGTTCGTCAGTGACGAAGCTGCCAGCCCGGTGATCCGCTTCCGGTGGGTATTTGCTGCCAACCAATCCGACTTGAAAAAGGTCGGCCCTAACATCCTGCTCGACGAAGACAACGCCTGGGGCGGCGGCCCGTTTGCGAACGGTTGCACGGCGCTGCCCGACATGTGGGGCAGCGGTACCGCCACCGACCTGCTGATGGGCCTGACCGTACAAGACCTCAACACCGAGAGCAGTCGCCTGGTCTTCGACTGCCCGCCCCGGCACTACCAGGCGCACGCTGCGTGGCGTCTCGCCGCCCTCGTCGCCGAGGCACGCAAGCGGCATCGGAATGAATACGACGGCGCGAAGGAATGCCCCATCACCATCGTCTGTCACAGCCAGGGCAACATGGTCGGCCTTGCCTCGGCCTTCATCGGCAAGGCAAAGTTCGACGGCGACGGCGTGGCCGATACCTACATCCTCGCCAACCCGCCTTATGGCGTCTTGCCCAACTTCTTTGACAACTTCGGGCAATACGATGAAGTCACCGGAGAGGGACGCGTCACCGTCTTGGCGCGGCGCAAGACGCTGGACTCGTTCTTTGGCATCGTCAACGAACGCAAGGGCAAGACCGGCAACCTTGCCAGCCCCGCCTGTGTTGATCTTTACCTGAGCAATAAAAAGGCGCCGTGGAGCCACGCGCAAGACCAGAAGACCTACCCGACACACGGCAACGTCTTTCTCTACGCCAACCCGCATGACCAGGTGATTGGCGTCGCTTCGGTCATGGGCATGGGGTGGCTGGGCTTGCCGCAGGCCGTACTCGCCGGCAAGGACGATGACGCGGGCGACAAGCCCCACGTTTTCAAACACGCACACGGCGTGCTCTACCAACGCATCTGGGCCCAGGGCAATCCGCTCAAGTACAAGACCGAACCCTTCAAGGTGGGTGTCGCCCCTGGTAATGATTTCGTCTACTACGACAAATACCACCCCGAACGGGCCGACACCATTCAAGGCAAGAGCGGCGCCTTCTGGCTGCGCACACCGCTCAACGCCCACGTCCACTTCACTCGGCCCTGGAAAGACAATCGGCGCAGCATCCCCTCCAAGATCGGTGCCACCCTCATTGGGGGTGTCATCACCCTTGGCGGAATTCTCGTCAAAGTGCTCACCCTGGGTCAGAAGGGCGATATCCCCGTCAACGCCGATCCACCCGACGGCTGGAAGGTCAATATCAACGCCCACGCCGTGCCCAACCCGGTGGTGCCCATTGCCCACCACCTGTACCACCCGCAAGCCGACGCCACCGGCCAGCAGCCCAAGGACGACGGGCAAGCACGGCTGGACGGCGGAACGCCCGCCAGTGGCAAGGTGGCAGGCGTTTTCAACCAAGGCCCGGAATCGCACACCGACGCACTCAACCGCGGTGCCAAGACCAATGACGTCTATGACCAATACCGCGTACAGGGCCAGGGCGGTGTTGGGGACGAAGCCGCACTGCGCTACGAGCACAACGCCAGCGTGCGCCAACTTGCGCGCGGCGTGGAAGGCAACCCCTTTGACAACGCCATTGACCAGATGCGCCGCGGCGGCGACCTTTCGGGCGAAAAGCATGCCGCCTTCAGGCAGTTCGATCAGAACGTGCGCGAAGACTTCTTGAAGCAGGCCGTCAACCTGAACGCCACCAACCACTCCACCATTCTCACCAACCCCGAGCACGCCAGGAGGGTGCTGGCCTACGACGTCAACGTTGGGCTGAACGTGCTGCCCGTGCGTCAGATGAACTGGCTGCGGCAGTTTGCGGATTGGCGGTATGGGGATCCGAAGGATCCGGTGATGGCGGAGTGGTGTCCGTATTACCGGACCGGGCGATTGCCTCAAAACATGAGGCTAGAAAAGCATGAGGACTACCAACCTGAAGTCCCCGCAACACTCGGCATCGACTCGGAGCGCAACAACAGCGGCGGTTTCATCCAAAGCTACCGCGAACCGCAACCCGAGCCATTGATGCCACGCGAGCGCAGCCCGGGCGAGGAGTTGCGCGACGCGCGACGTGCCGAACTGCTGAGGCAGCGGCAGCGCCCGAGTGAGATCGATCGAGTCTTTGGATTGGACGATGCGCCGCAGCCCGAACCGCATGGGGCAAGTCGCTCTGAAATTGACCGTGTCTTTGGATTGGATACCCCCGATGAATGACCTTCAACCAAACCGCCCACGCCGGGCGACGCTCGCCGGCCTGTTGGCCGCCACCCTACTGTTCACTGCCTGTACTGGAACCTCCATGTCGTCGCAATCCCGATACTTCCGCTTGCCCACC
>NZ_LWRX01000224.1:0-10264 GCF_001683835.1 Ralstonia sp. RL
TGTCTTGCCAAAGAAAGTAAGCAAAGAAAGGCGCGCCCGAGATGGCGAAGGATTCCTTGGACTTATGCCGCAGAGAGGGGAACGGAAAAACACGCTGCGCCCAGACAGCTTCCCTTCCCTCTCTGCAACAGAAACTCAAGGCGCCATCTAGGGCATCCACGGCCAAACCCGTCTGGACGCCAGCGCTGGTGGCAAACAGTTTCCGGGGGTCTCTGAGCGGCCTACGCGGCGGGCTCGACCACTTGCCCTAGCCTTGCCGCGAACTCGCGTAGCGCGGGGGCCAGTTCGTCGCGGATGCGCTCTGCATCGGCAGACGTGTATGGCGCGCTGCAACTCACGACATACGGCTCGCGCTGGCTGGGCGCGAAGAACGCGACTGCGCATGCGTGGATGGCGGGATGCCAGTCGCGCAGCGATACGGCGTAGCCGTTGCGTACGCCGGCTTTGACTGCATCGTCTGCGGCGGCACCTTCTGCCGCCCATTGCGCGGGCTGCTGCGTGCGCAACGCTTCGTACAAGCGCTCACGCCGCGCGGCGGGCAACGAAGCCAGATACGCCCGTCCCATCGAACTCGACAGCAGCGACAGCCGTGAACCCACGCCCAGGCCTGCCGAACCGCTCATCGATGGGCTGTCGTGGCGGATGGTTTCCAGATAGACCATGTCCAGCCGGTCGCGCTTGCCGAGCGAAATCGACACGCCGTGCTTGTGCGCAAATGCGCTCATGTGCGGACGCGCGAGTTGAATCACGTCGCTGGACGCGAGATAGGCAAAGCCCAGCGCGAGGACGCCGGCGTCCAGCCCGTACTTGCCGAGCGTCTCGTCATAGCGAAGATAGCCGAGCGAGACGAGCGTGCCCGCCAACCGGCTTACCGTGGCCTTCGGAAAACCCGTGCGGCGCACGAACTCCTGGTTGCCGAGCAGCGTGTCGCCAGGGCGGAAAGCCCGCAGCAGTTCCAGCCCGCGGGCGAGTGCGGTGACAAAGTTCGGATCGGCTTCGCGGCTGGTCTCGAATTCGGAATCAGGGTCGGGGAGGCGCGTCGTGCTCATTCGGAGAAAGGCCTGGAAATCGTCTTCGGTTGCGCTATCATAGCCCTGAATTTCGAAACTGTGTTCCGTACATCGGAACAACACATGACTCGGAGACTACCGCCGTGACTGCTCGCAACGCCTTCAACTGGGCCGATCCGCTGCTGCTCGACCAACAACTGACCGACGACGAGCGCATGGTGCGCGATGCCGCTGCGTCGTACTGCCAGGACAAGCTGGTGCCGCGCGTGCTGGAGTCGTTCCGGCATGAGAAGACCGATGCGTCGATCTTCCGCGAGATGGGCGAGCTCGGGTTGCTGGGCCCGACGATTCCCGAGCAGTACGGCGGCCCGGGGCTGAACTACGTCAGCTACGGCCTGATCGCGCGCGAGGTGGAACGCGTGGATTCCGGCTACCGCTCGATGATGAGCGTGCAGTCGTCGCTGGTGATGGTGCCGATCTTCGAATTCGGCAGCGAAGCGCAGAAGCAGAAGTACCTGCCCAAGCTGGCCAAGGGCGAGTGGATCGGCTGCTTCGGGCTCACTGAGCCGAACCACGGCTCCGACCCGGCGTCGATGGTGACGCGCGCAAGGAAGGTCGACGGCGGCTATTCGCTGTCGGGCGCCAAGATGTGGATCACCAACTCGCCCATCGCCGACGTGTTCGTCGTGTGGGCCAAGCTGCCGAACGACAATGGTGAAGACGAAATCCGCGGCTTCATTCTGGAGAAGGGCTGGAAGGGTCTGAGCGCCCCCGCCATCCACGGCAAGGTCGGCCTGCGCACGTCCATCACGGGCGAGATCGTGCTCGACGAAGTGTTCGTGCCGGAAGAGAACCTGATGCCGGGCGCGCGCGGCCTGAAGGGTCCGTTCACGTGCCTGAACTCGGCGCGCTACGGCATTGCCTGGGGAGCGCTGGGCGCGGCGGAGTCGTGCTGGCACATCGCGCGCCAGTACGTGCTGGACCGCAAGCAGTTCGGCCGTCCGCTCGCGGCGAACCAACTCATCCAGAAGAAGCTCGCCGACATGCAGACCGAGATCACGCTCGGCCTGCAGGGCTGTCTGCGTCTGGGCCGCATGAAGGACGAAGGCACCGCGTCGGTGGAGATCACCTCGATCATGAAGCGCAATTCGTGCGGCAAGGCACTCGACATTGCCCGCATGGCGCGCGACATGCTCGGCGGCAACGGCATCTCGGACGAATTCGGCGTGATCCGCCACGTGGTCAACCTCGAGGTCGTGAACACCTACGAAGGCACGCACGACATCCACGCGCTGATCCTCGGCCGCGCCCAGACCGGCATCCAGGCATTCTTCTGATTTCACGCGCTTTGCATTTCCCGCGGGGGTGATGCACACTTGTGCACCACCCGCCATACCGCCTTGCGGCATGTCTCGCCCGTCCTGGGCACCGTGGTTCTCCTCTCCCGCGATATACACATTCGCAAATGATCGGGATACGCGCGGCTACATGAAACCGCCGCTGGCACGCGTCTATGCTTCGCTCCAAGTGCCAGCGGATCGTTCGGCAGGCACGTCCCTCACACCGATAAAACCTGCGCGCGGTCCACACGCAGATCGCAGCGCGACGCGACTCAACCCATCGCGAGACAACGGTCTGGAGAATGTCCGCGCGCGCACGCAGGCACCCGGGTCGATATTCAAAACCAGAACAGGGCACCCTACGCAGGTTGACAGAGATCGACCCGCGCGGAGTCCTGCCAGGAGACAACCCACCATGGCTGAACAGTCCATTCCGTCGGTGACGGAACTCAACGCCGCCGGCTTGACTGACGCGACCAACGTCGCGCAGATCGATCGCTTTTTCCAGATTTCTGCACGCGGCAGCACCCAGAAGCGCGAGGTCGTGGCCGGCGTCACAACGTTCATGGCGATGGTGTATGCCGTCTTCGTCGTGCCGGGCATGCTCGGCAAAGCCGGCTTCGATACCAGCGCGGTGTTCGTTGCCGTGTGCCTGACCACCGCCTTCGGGTCGCTGCTGATGGGCCTGTGGGCCAGGCTGCCGATCGCCATCGGCTGCGCGATCTCGCTCACGGCGTTCATGGCATTCGGGCTCGTGCTGGGGCAGAAGCTCTCGCCGGAAGTGGCGCTGGGCGCGGTGTTCCTGATGGGCGTGGTCTTTACCGCCATCTCGGCCACCGGCGTGCGTTCGTGGATCCTGCGCAACCTGCCCTCGGGCGTGGCGCACGGCACGGGCATCGGCATCGGGCTGTTCCTGCTGCTGATCGCGTCGAACGACGTGGGGCTGGTGATCAAGAACGCCGGCCCGGGGCTGCCCGTCCAACTCGGCCACATCACCGCCTTCCCCGTGATGATGTCGGTGCTGGGCCTGGCCGCCATCTTCGGCATGGAGCGCCGCCGCGTGCCGGGCGGCATCCTGATCGTCATCATCGCCATCTCGGCGCTCGGCCTCGTCTTTGACCCGGCCGTCAAGTTCACGGGGGTGTTCGCCCTGCCCTCGCTGAGTGCGCCCGGCCATGCTTCGTTGATCGGCGCGATGGACATCCGCGGTGCGCTCTCCACGGCCGTGCTGCCGAGCGTGCTCGCCCTGGTGATGACCGCCGTGTTCGACGCCACGGGCACGATCCGCGCCGTGGCAGGCCAGGCGGGCCTGCTTAATGACAAGGGCCACATCGTCAACGGTGGGCGCGCCCTGACGGCCGATTCGGTCAGTTCGATCTTCTCGGCATTCTTCGGCGGTGCGCCGGCGGCGGCGTACATCGAATCGACGGTCGGTGTGGCTGCCGGCGGCAAGACCGGGCTGACGGCCGTGGTGGTCGGCGTGCTGTTCCTCGCGGTGATGTTCTTCTCGCCGCTGGCGGGTCTGGTGCCGTCGTATGCGACGGCGCCGGCGCTGATGTACGTCGGCCTGCTGATGCTCTCGAGCGTGAGCAAGCTGCACATGGACGACATGGTGGACGCGCTGGCGGGCCTGGTCTGCGCCGTGTTCATCGTGCTGACGTGCAACATCGTCACCGGCATCATGCTCGGCTTCTGCACGCTGGTGATCGGCCGCGTGGTGGCCGGCGAATGGCGCAAGCTGAACATCGGCACCGTCGGCATCGCCGTAGCCCTGGCGGCGTTCTATGCCGGCGGCTGGGCGATCTGATCGCGCACAACGTCTCTTCACAAAGGCAAACCGGCCAGACCCGCGAGGGCTGGCCGGTTTTTGTTTTGCCAGGAAACCAGCTCGGGGCCGGCTCCCAACGCAAAAAACGCCCGGCACAAAGGCCGGGCGGCAATCACACTACCAAGGAGACGGTTACTTGTTGGGCTGCGGCGTCAGGCGCAGATACGGGCGCAACGCCTTGTAGCCCTTCGGAAATTTCTGCTTGATGACGTCTTCGTCCTTGAGCGATGGCACGATGACGACGTCGTCGCCTTCCTGCCAGTTGCCCGGCGTCGCCACGCTGTGATGGTCGGTCAGCTGCAGCGAGTCAATCACGCGCAGCACCTCGTTGAAGTTGCGTCCCGTCGATGCAGGATACGTAATGATCAGCCGCACCTTCTTGTTCGGGTCGATCACGAACAGCGAGCGCACCGTAAAGGTCTCGCTCGCGTTCGGGTGGATCATGTCGTACAGCTGCGAGACCTTGCGATCCGCATCGGCGATGATCGGGAAGTTGACGCTGGTGTTCTGCGTCTCGTTGATGTCGTTGATCCAGCCCTTGTGAGACTCCACAGAATCCACCGACAGCGCGATCACCTTGACATTGCGTTTGGCAAATTCGTCCTTGAGCTTGGCGGTCAGGCCGAGCTCCGTGGTGCACACCGGCGTGTAGTCGGCCGGATGTGAAAACAGCACGCCCCAGCTGTCGCCCAGCCACTCGTGAAACTTGATGCGGCCTTCGCTCGAATCCTGCTCGAAATCAGGGGCGATATCGCCCAAACGTAGAGACATCGTGTCCTCCATGCACACATTGGGAACCACTATAGCCAGATTGCCATCCAACCAAAACGACTATAAATTCACAACAACATCACTTTTTGTCATTAGGCGCGGCATTTGCTGGCGAAAAGGTGGAAGGCGCGCGCACATTGCCGGACAATCGCCAAAGGCTTGATCCACCGCAGTGTGCGCGAGTGGGGCGCTTGAAGTTTCGCGACACCCACACATATCCTAGCGAATATGCGCGTCGACATATTGCCGATCGACTCCCTCAATACCAAGGACCCGACCATGACGAACACTTCCCCCAACCTGGCCGATTCCGTCAATAAGGAGAAACTGATGACCGACGTGAAGACCGTACTGTCCGACGCCGAAGCGCTGCTCAAGCAAGCTGCCTCCACCAGCGGCGAAAAAGCCGCCGAGCTGCGCGAGCGCGGCATGGGCCTGCTGCGCCAGGCCAAGGAAAAGGCGCAAGACCTGCAGGATGCCGTGGTCACCAAGAGCAAGGCCGCCGCGCGCGCCACCGACGACTACGTCCATGACCACCCGTGGCAGGCGGTGGGGGTCGCTGCCGGCGTAGGCCTGCTGATCGGCCTGCTGCTCAATCGCAAGTAATCCGCTGCACCCTGTCTGGCCGATGGCGCGCCGCTGGATCGCGCCATCGGCCAGTCGCATTCTGGGGCTCCATCCCGGGCATGGGGCGTGCTGCGCTGGCAGCAGCACCATCCGCCCGCACTTCTCCCGACACACCTTCATGACCGACGACACCAGTCCAAAGCTGCTTGCTTCCTTGAAGACACTGGCCGGCACGGTCGTTTCGATGCTGCAGACGCGGCTCGAACTGGCGAGCGTCGAACTGGCTGAAGAAAAAGAACGGCTGCTCGGCACGGCCTTTCTCGGCATGCTGGCCGTCAGCCTGATCGCGCTGTGCATCATGACGCTGACGGCGCTGGTCGTCATCCTGTGCTGGGATACCTACCGCTGGCAGTCGCTGGCCATCATGGCCGCGCTCTATGGGCTTGGCGCGGCGGCGTGCCTGTGGAAGGTGCGCGCGCTCCTGCACCACGCGCCCCCGCTGTTCGAGGCCACCTTGGCCGAACTCGACAAAGACCGGGAGATTCTGCGCCGATGACCGATCCGACCCAACCATCGCCGTCCACCGGCGCGGCCTCCCACCCGGAATCCGACTCAGCGCAAAACGCGCGGCACCACGTGCGCCCGTCCCGTCGCGGCGTCGAAGCCCGGCTGCCGCTGGCGGTGCGCAAGGAGTTGCTGCTCACGCGCGCCGCGCTGGAGCGTTACGACTACATGCATGCCCGCAACGACCTGCACCGCGCCACCCGCCGCACGTTCAGCCTGGGTGGCCTGGGCGCGCTGCTGCCGAGCCTGATTCGCCCGCTGGCCAGACCCAACAGCCTGATGCGCACGCTGGGCATTGCGCGGGAATACCCGCTGGTCGGCACGGTGCTGTCGCTCGCCTATGCAGGGCTGCGGCGCACCGTCATTGGGCGCGCCACCCGAAAACTCGGCAAGCTCGGCCTGGTCGCGGGTGCCGCGTGGTGGGGCTATCAGAAGTGGCGTGAATCGCACGGCGACGGAGGGCAGCACGCCGACGCGCCAGCCGCGGCATCCGGCGCGGACGCCGACGACATCATCCCCGGCAGCACGTCCTGAGGCTGGCGGACGCTCAAAAGAAAGGCCGGCTGATGCCGGCCTTTGTCGTAGGGAGGCTCGATGTCAGTCAGTGCAGCGGAATCGGGTGACGCAGGCGTTCCAGCCGACGCGCCATGCTTTGGCGCAGAGCCGAGAGGCGATGGACCTGCGTAACGGGTGCCCCGGCTGAAACCGTATCGGCCGCTGCCGGTTGCGCTGCCGCACCCGTGCCATGCGCCGGGTGTCTGCGGCCATGCCACATGAGCACACCGCTAGCCGTCCAGCCGATCACAAAGAGCGTATCTCCAACATGCTTGAGAGATTCGGCGGACGTGCCCGCGTGGAAGATGGCGGCAAGCATGTCCGGCGGCAGTTCAGCGCAAACCCACAAGAAAATTGCCGGAGCCGATGCAAACACTCCGGGCTGCCACCATGGGTGAGCCACTTGCATCTTGTCGGTCTCCATGGCGCCCTCCGTCGCTTCTTTTAGTGATGCTTCGATCCTATGCGCGCCCTGCGAAAATGGCGAGCCGCCGGCGGCTGAATGCGATGTCGGATTCGTCCGACAGCCCGCGGGGGCGAGACGGGTTGCCTCCGACCTTCGGACTAGGGATCGGTCCGCATCGGCTGTCAAGCGCTTGGCGGCGCGGTCGCCGCAGGGGGCGGGGCGCATACGCGATGTGGATTTCGGCGCAGGCTTGCCACACCCGCTCATATGCATAATGCATGAAAGCGGTGCATTGATGCCGTACCGTACGCAACACACTCGTCCTCCATGATGCTGGCCGCCACCCAACTCCAACGATGCGATACACGCACCGGTGCCACGCTCCTGCAGCCCGCCACGCTGGTCGTCCGCCCGGGCGACCGGATTGCCCTGACGGGGCCGTCGGGCGCAGGCAAGAGCGTCTTGCTGCGAGCGCTGGCACTGCTCGACCCGATCGACGGCGGGGCGGTGACATGGCACGGCCAGCCCATCCGCGCACAGGCCATCCCCGCGTACCGTTGCCACGTGGCGTATGTGCGCCAGCGCCCTGCCCTGCTGCCCGGTACGGTGGAGGACAACCTGCGCATGCCGTATCAACTGCACGTGCGGCGACACGGCAGCGGGTTCGATCGCGATGCCGCCATCGCCCTGCTGGCGCGGGCCGAGCGCGATGCCGGTTTCCTCGACAAATCCGCCAGCGAGCTTTCGGGCGGCGAGGCGCAGATCGCTGCGCTGGTCCGCACGCTGCAGACCGGGCCGACCGTCCTGCTGCTCGATGAACCGACCGCGGCACTGGACCCGGCTTCAGCGCGTGCGGTCGAAGCGCTTCTGCAGCATTGGTTTGCACGCGCGCCCGAACGGCACGCCTGGGTGTGGATCACGCACGACCCGGCGCAGGCGACACGGATCGGGCATCTGCACTGGCGTGTCGAGGCAGGCCGCCTGAACACGGAAGCGGCATCATGAACGACCAGTATCTCAGCCTTTCAGCGTGGCAGGTGGCGATTGCAGCCACGCTGATCCTCGTGAATGGCGGGCTCTCGGTGGCGCTCGGGCTCGGCCTCGAGCGGCGCCTGGCATGGGCCGCGGTGCGGACCGTGGTGCAGTTGCTGGCGGTCGGATTCGTGCTCGACTGGGTATTCGCTCATGCGCATTGGGCCGTGGTGCTCGGCATCGTGGCCGCCATGACGCTGATTGCGGGCCACGCGACGGGCGGCCGCGGCACGCGCGGGTATGCGGGGCTGCGGCTTGACGGCACGCTGTCGGTGCTCGGCAGCGCCTGGCTGATCGGCGCGATCGGGCTGCTGGCCGTGCTGCACGCGCAGCCGTGGTACGCGCCGCAGTACGCCATCCCGATCATGGGGATGATTCTCGGCAACACGTTGACCGGCGTGGGGCTTGCGCTGGAACGCGTGACGGGCGAGCTGATCGCCACCCGCGACCAGGTCGAAACGGTGCTTGCGCTGGGCGGCACGCGCTGGGAGGCGGCGCGCAACGCGGCACGCACCGCCGTACGCGCCGGGATGACGCCCATCATCAACCAGATGACGGTGGTGGGCGTGGTGAGCCTGCCCGGCATGATGACGGGCCAGGTGCTGGCAGGCCAATCGCCGCTCGAGGCCGTGCGCTACCAGATCGTCATCATGTTTCTGCTGGCGGCCGCCTCAGGGTTGGGGACCGTGGCGGCCGTGCTGCTGGCGTATCGCCGGCTGTTCAGCCGCCAGCATCAGTTGCTGACCAGCCGTATCACACAGCGTGGAGCGGCCCGATAGCATGCCGATTTCCTTGTCCTGCGGCCTGGTGCTGCTCAACGAAGACGCCGAAGTGCTGCTCGCCCACGCCACCGAAACGCGCCACTGGGACATCCCAAAGGGCGCGCCCGACCCCGGCGAGGCCCACCGCGACACCGCCTTGCGCGAGACACGCGAAGAAACCGGGCTGGTGCTCGATCGCTACACGCTCATCGAATTGGGCCGCTTCCCGTATCGGCGCGACAAGGAGCTTCACCTCTTCGCCACGCGCCTGCGCCGCGCCGACGTCGCGCTCGATTCGCTGACGTGCACCTCGATGTTCAACAGCTACCGCACCGGCAAGCTGATTCCCGAAATGGACGCCTACCGGTGGGCCAGCGCAGACGACGTCCCGCAATACGCGAGCCAGTCGCTGGCGAAGCTGTTTGCGCAGACGCTGACGCTGGCCAGCATCGATGCGCGTCTGCGCGAGGCAGGGCTTTAAACGGGGACGTCTCCCTCGATGGTCGTGCGATGCAGCGTGCGGCGATACGCGTCCGGGCAACCCGGCGCGAAATGGATCGTGGAGCGGTTGTCCCAGAACAGCATGTCGCCCGCGCGCCACTGGTGCGCGTAGACGTTGTCCGAGCGCACGCTGTGAGCAAAGAGCTGCTCCAGCACGCTGGTGCTTTCGTCTTCCGGCAAGCCGAGAATGTGCGAAGTGAAGCCTTCGTTGACGAAGAGCGCGCGCTTGCCGGTTTCCGGATGCGTGCGTACGACGGGGTGGTCGACCGGCGGCACGGCGTCGCGCTGTGCCTGCGTGAGCGGCGGTCGCCACGTCGACAGTGCACGCAGCCGCTCGTAGCGGTACACGTACGAATGCACCGCACGCCGGCCCTCGATCACGCGCTTGAGTTCGGCTGGCAGCGTTTCGTATGCGCGCACCATGTTGGCGAAGAGCGTGTCGCCGCCCTCCTGTGGCAGCTCGCGCATCAGCAACAGCGAACCCAGGCTCGGCAGCGGCTTGTACGAGAGATCGGAATGCCAGTCTCGCCCCGCATCGCCCAGGCCGATAGGCTTGCCGTTCTCCACCACGTTGGACACGACAAGGATCTCCGGATGCCCGGCCAGATGGAACTGGTTGAGCACGTGCACCTGCAGCGGGCCGAAGCGACGGCTGAACGAGACCTGCGCGTAGGGCGTGAGGTGCACGTCGCGAAACACCAGCAGCCCGTCATGGGCGAGCCACGCCTGCCTGATGGCCGCGATATCGGCGTCGGATAAACCGGCAACGTCGCCCAGGCCAAGGACTTCCGCACCCAGCGGCGCATCGGCCAGGCGGCGGATGTGAAAGCGGGCGGTGTGGACGGCGGGCGCCTCGGGCGCAACGGCAACAGCGGCGGACATGGTCAAAGCGCGAGAACAGGGGCGGCAATGGAGAGACCTCACATTAC
>NZ_LWRX01000126.1:0-3310 GCF_001683835.1 Ralstonia sp. RL
GCCTGGCGCCGACCGCCGCCACCCGCATGACGGAAGACCTGATGCCGGCCGAAGTGCTGGCGCTGCTGACGCCGGAAAGCGTCACGCCCGGCATGCTCTATCTGGCATCGAAGGATGCGCCCACTCGCGCCATCCTGTGCGCCGGCGCCGGCACCTTCTCGCGCGCCTACGTCACGCTGACCGACGGCGTGCATATCGGCCAGGGGCCGGACGCGCTGGAACGCCTGGTCGCCAGCGCCGACCGGATCGCCGACCGCAGCCGGGAAATCGTGCCGGGCGCCGGCATGCAGCAGTCGCAGATGGAAGTCGGCAAGGCGCTTGCGGCGCGCAGCAAGCCGTAAGATACGCCACGGGCGGCGCCCGGCCGGGGGCCGCCTTGCTTGGTTACTTGGTCCCGAACAGCCGGTCGCCGGCGTCGCCCAGGCCGGGAACGATATACGCGTGATCGTCCAGGTGCGAGTCGAGCGAGGCGACATAGACCTTCACATGCGGGTGCGCCTCCTGGAACACCTGCACGCCCTCCGGGGCCGCCACCAGGGCCAGGAACACGATCTGTTCATCGGCCACCCCGCGCTTTTTCAGCACGTCGACCGCATGCACCGCCGAATTGCCGGTCGCCAGCATCGGGTCGCACAGGATGAAATGGCGCTCCGCGAGGTCCGGCAGACGCACCAGGTATTCGACCGGACGATGGGTGTCCGGGTCGCGATAGACGCCGATATGCCCGACCCGCGCCGACGGCACCAGTTCCAGCAGGCCGTCGCTCATGCCGATGCCGGCGCGCAGCACCGGCACCACCACCAGCTTCTTGCCGGCGATGACCGGGGCATCCATGCTTTGCAGCGGCGTTTCGATGCGCATCGTGGTCAGCGGCAGGTTGCGCGTGATCTCATATCCCATCAGCAGCGTAATTTCGCGCAGCAGTTCGCGAAACGTCCGTGTCGAGGTATCGCGGTCGCGCATGTGGGAGAGCTTGTGCTGGATCAGCGGGTGATCGAGGATGTGGAGATTGGGAAAACGGGGATCTTGTTTCATCAGGATGTCGGACAGTTATGTTGTGGATTTGGCACTGGACGTCGCAGGCCGGGCGTCGCAGGCCGGGCCTTGATCAGCCCCAAAGTGTAAACGTTTTCGACTGAGCGATTGTCATTTCATCCGCACCTCAATACACTTTCCGGCAGAAAATATTTACCTGAATCTAATGCTGGCGGACCCGGTCTGCCGCACTACCTGGAGAATCCTGATGTCCGGCTCGTATTTCCCGCAATGGCGCATGCGCCACAGCACCAACGATGGCCTCGGCCCAGTGATCGGCACCGAGGACCGCCTGCCGTGGCCGCAGACTATCGCGATGGGCCTGCAGCATGTGGTGGCGATGTTCGGCGCCACCGTGCTGGCGCCGCTATTGATGGGCTTCGATCCCAATCTGGCGATCTTCATGTCCGGCATCGGCACCCTGCTGTTCTTCGTCTTCGTCGGCGGCCGCGTGCCGAGCTACCTGGGCTCCAGCTTCGCCTTCATCGGCCTGGTCATCCTGGTCACCGGCTATGCCGGCCAGGGGCCGAATCCCAACATCGGCGTCGCGCTGGGCGGCATCATCGCCTGCGGCATCGTGTATGCATTGATAGGCCTTTTGGTGATGTCGGTCGGCGCCGGCTGGATCGAGAAACTGATGCCGCCGGTCGTGACCGGCGCGGTGGTGGCGGTGATCGGCCTGAACCTGGCGCCGATCGCGGTCAAGGGCGTCACCGGCAACAGCTTCGACGCCTGGATGGCGCTGGTCACGGTATTCTGCGTCGGCATCGTCGCCGTCTTCACGCGCGGCATGGTGCAGCGCCTGCTGATCCTGGTCGGCCTGCTGCTCGCCTATGCCATCTATGCGCTGCTGACCAATGGCGCCGGCCTGGGCAAGCCGATCGATTTCGGCGCGGTGGCCAACGCCGCCTGGTTCGGCGTGCCGCATTTCGTCGCGCCGGTGTTCAAGGCCGACGCGATGGCGCTGCTGGCGCCGGTGGCGGTGATCCTGGTGGCGGAAAACCTCGGCCACATCAAGGCGGTCGGCGCGATGACCGGCCAGAACCTGGACCGCTACATGGGCCGCGCCTTCGTCGGCGACGGCATCGCCACCATCCTCTCCGGCAGCGTGGGCGGCACCGGCGTGACCACCTATGCAGAGAACATCGGCGTGATGGCGGTCACCAAGATCTATTCCACGCTGGTGTTCGTGGTGGCGGCCGTGATCGCGATGGGGCTGGGTTTCTCGCCCAAGTTCGGCGCCGTCATCCAGACCATTCCCGGCGCGGTGCTGGGCGGCGTGTCGATCGTGGTGTTCGGCCTGATCGCGGTGGCCGGCGCACGCATCTGGGTGGAGAACAAGGTCGATTTTTCGGACAACCGCAATCTGGTGGTGGCCGCCGTCACCCTGGTGCTCGGCGCCGGCGATTTCACCTTGAAACTGGGCCAGTTCTCGCTCGGCGGCATCGGCACCGCCACGTTCGGCGCGATCGTGCTGCATGCGCTGCTGTCGTTTCATGCCGCGCGCGCGGAGCGCTGACATGAAGCCGGGAATTGCGGCGGGCGCACTGCTCGCGGGCATGCTGGCAACCACCATGCAGGCCCATGCCGCCCTGGGCGAGAGCATCGACACGGTGCAGACGGAAAAGTCGGCCATGCATGCGAAAGCCCAGGCCATACGCGGCGCCGGCAGCTATGTCGTGCACGAGATCCAGGCGCCGTCCGGCACGGTGGTGCGCGAATACGCCGCAGCCGACGGCAAAGTCTTCGCTGTGGCGTGGGAGGGCCCGGTGCTGCCCGACATCCGGCAATTGCTCGGCAAGTATTTTCCGCGCTATGCCGACACGATGCAGGGCCGGCGTCCGGCGCAGCGGCACGCTTCCCTGCGCCACCCGGATCTCGTGATCGAATCGCACGGCCGCATGGGCGCATTCGCCGGGCAGGCCTACCTGCCCGGCTCGCTGCCGCCAGGCGTGACGCCGGATGTCCTGCGCTAAGGAGGGGCGATGCGATTTCTCTTGATGCCCCTGTTACTCGTCTTCCTGCTCGCCGGATGCGGCGGCGGAGGCGGTTCCGCCAGCGACAGCAGCGTTGCGGCTCCCGCCAACGCCGCGCCCAACGTGATGGCGGTGACCGTCGATCTCGGCCCCTCGAACAACGTGAACATGCCCTATGTGACGGTAACGGTTTGCGAACCCGGCAGCGACACGAATTGCAAGACGATCGATCACATCCTGGTCGAGCCTCCGCCTTGTCGTCCGCGCCGGCGCTGAACCTGCCGCCCGCGCCGATGGCC